>JAJRZL010000165.1 GCA_024275255.1 Candidatus Zixiibacteriota bacterium
CTTACCCGCTCAACAATAAGCTCTTTTTCACCTGTAATTTTGGTTAACTCCTGCCAGTCTTTCGCCATAAGTAATTCCTTTATTTGTAATTCTAAATAATTAGACGTTTGTTTATTAAAAATGTTTCAAATATAATTAAAATATTTAATAAAATAATCGCATTATATTAATAATGTTAATTGCCAATTTTATTGGTTACGAGGGACAGAAATTATAAAAAATAACTAAAAAAATGTGCATTTTTTAGGAAACTTATTGACGGATTAACAGTTTAATGTATATTCATACCATTGTTAGCACTCAACTGAAGCGAGTGCTAACAATGCCGAATTTGTTGAAGGATGAAGATATAAGATAAATTACTATTTTGTACACTTGAATATAAACACATAAAAGGGATGATGTCCCTTGAACAGGAGGATGTAAGATGCAGGTAAAACCACTTGCTGATCGAGTTGTTGTCAAGCCATTTGAAGAAACAGAAACGGTAAAGGGTGGTATTATTATCCCTGATACGGCAAAAGAAAAGCCGATGCAGGGTGAGATTATCGAAGTTGGTCCCGGTCGTACCACCGAAGACGGCAAGAAAATCCCAATGGAAGTCAAGAAGGGTAATAAGGTATTGTATGGCAAGTATTCCGGTACGGAAGTTTCTATTGCCGGTGAAGAATACCTCATTATGCGTGAATCTGATATTTTTGCTGTTATTCAGGATAGTTAATTAAAAAAAACGGAGATAGAAGCTATGCCGAAACTGATTGATTTTAATACGGAAGCCCGCGCCAAATTGAAACTGGGCGTGGATAAACTGGCTAATACAGTCAAGGTTACCCTTGGTCCCAAGGGTCGTAATGTTGTTATTGACAAAAAATTTGGTGCCCCCACCGTTACCAAAGATGGTGTTTCAGTTGCCAAGGAAATCGAACTTGAGGACAACTTTGAAAACATCGGTGCGCAGATGGTAAAAGAAGTTGCTTCCAAGACTTCTGATGATGCCGGTGATGGAACCACCACTGCCACGGTAATCGCGCAGGCTATTTACCGTGAAGGTCTCAAGAATGTGACTGCTGGGCGCAACCCGATGGCTATTCAGCGTGGTATTAAAAAAGCTGTTAACCTGGTGACAGAAGAAATCAAAAAAATGTCCAAGCCGGTTTCCGGTAAGGAAGAAATTGCCCAGGTTGCCGCTATTTCCGCTAACAACGACAAGCAGATCGGTGAGTTGATTGCCGAGGCAATGGAAAAAGTCGGTAAAGATGGTGTTATTACCGTTGAAGAATCAAAAACAGCTGAAACCACGCTTGATGTTGTCGAAGGTATGCAGTTCGACCGTGGTTATGTGTCACCGTATTTTGTGACCGATCCGGATTCGATGGAATCTGTTCTTGAAGATCCGATGATTCTTATTCACGACAAGAAAATCTCGAATATGAAAGACCTGCTGCCTATTCTGGAAAAAGTTGCCCAGAGTGGGAAGCCATTGATGATTATTGCTGAAGATATCGAAGGTGAAGCGCTGGCGACACTGGTCGTGAATAAGCTGCGTGGAACATTGAAAGTTGCCGCTGTGAAAGCCCCGGGGTTTGGTGATCGCAGAAAAGCCATGCTTGAAGATATCGCCATTCTCACCGGTGGTAAGGTTATTTCCGAGGAAGCAGGATTCAAGCTCGAAAATGCGGTGATGTCTGATCTTGGTACGGCGAAGAAGATTACTATCGACAAAGACAATACCACCATCGTTGAAGGTGCTGGTAACAAAGACGATATCAAAGCCCGTATCAACCAGATTCGCAAACAGATTGAAGATTCCACTTCTGATTATGACCGTGAAAAATTACAGGAACGCTTGGCAAAACTGGCTGGCGGAGTAGCGGTTATCAATGTTGGTGCGGCAACTGAAGTCGAGATGAAAGAGAAAAAAGCTCGTGTTGAAGATGCCCTCCATGCTACTCGTGCGGCGGTTGAAGAAGGTATTATCCCGGGTGGCGGGGTTGCCTTGCTTCGCGCTCGTAACGTGCTTGAGAAATTCAAAGATGAGAATGACGAAGATGTCGGTGCGATTATCATCCGCCGGTCTTTGGAAGAGCCGATTCGTCAAATCTCTGAAAATGCCGGTGTGGAAAGTTCTGTCGTTGTCAACAAAGTGTCCGAACAGGATGGTGCGTTTGGTTATAACGCTCAGACCGACCAGTATGAGGATATGTTTAAGGCTGGTGTGATTGACCCAACCAAGGTAACTCGTCTGGCACTTGAAAATGCGGCTTCTATTGCAAGTATGTTGTTGACGACAGAAGCTGTTATTGTCGACAAGCCGGAAGAGAAAAAAGCTGCTCCTGCCCCTGATATGAGTGGCATGGGTGGAATGGGCGGAATGTACTAATACGATAGCATTCCCTCCTCTGTTTTTGGTGTATATAACGATAGAAAACCCGACCTCTTTATTGGGGTCGGGTTTTCTTATGCCTGGGATTAATGCCTTATCAATAAGGAAATCAATAAGATAAGAAATTGTAAACGTATCATGGATACAATCTACCCTAATTGTTAACATATTAAGCAATAGTTTTATAACAAGTTACTGCTTGACAAAAAAATAAAACAATCTTATTATTGTTAAGATATTATGTAACAACACGAAACAGATTGCCGTGCGTTATCTACGTAATGTTCCGGGTGAAGAACTCTAAATAAAAAAATGCATATTGCCCTTTATCGTTATATACAATCACCAATCTAAACAGAGGAGATGTGTATGCGCAAGACAGCTCTATTGTGCACAGTTCTCGTTCTTCTGTTCGCGAGTCTGGCAATGGCGGTTCAACAGCCGAAAGTTGCCAAAGTTGAACGTCCGGAAGATATCCCCACGTTTTTCGGCTATGTGCCGGGAGAAATTATTGTTCAATTTAAGATGCCGCAAAAAAGCACTATCGCCCGCAGAGTACTTGATGGGACGTTGTCGCTTGGCATTCAATCACTTGATGCGATTGCCAGTAAGTACAATGTGACTGATATGCGGCAGGAATTTCCGGGGGCGGAACCAAAATTAATCAAAGGTCGTCTTTATGATTTGTCTCGTTATCATGTAGTAAAATTTGATCCCGATGCTGACCTTGATGAAGTAATGGAAGCCTATCGCAACGACCCGAATGTCGAATCAGTGGAGCCTATCGGTATTCACAGAGTTTATGCTACGCCGAATGATGGGAATTATGCTAATCAATGGCATTTGAACCAGGCAAATGATCATGATGTCGATGCCCCGGAAGCATGGAATATTGAAACCGGTTCCTCAAGTGTTGTCGTTGCTATTCTGGATACCGGTGTGAGATATTTCCACAAGGACCTCGGCGGCTCCAACGCTTCGTATTCCAATCCGAGTGGAACCGATGGCAACATGTGGATTAACTGGGCGGAAAAAAATGGTACTGCCGGTGTCGATGATGATGGTAACGGATTTGTTGATGACTGGGTCGGCTGGGACTTTGTCGACGGGGCATCTTCGTGTTGGAGTGGAGAGGACTGCAACACGGAAGACAACGATCCTCGCGACTTCAACGGTCATGGGACTCATTGTGCCGGTAATGTGAGTGCGATAAATAACAATGGCTATGCAACTTGTGCCACTGCCGGTGGCTGGGGTGATGGCTCTTTACAGCCAACCGGTAATGGTGTGAAAGTGATGGCTTGCCGTGTCGGCTGGTCGGGAACGTACATTATCTGGGAAGTTGGTTACGTGCGTATGGACTTTGCTGCTGCTGCATTTTATTATGCCGCTGATAACGGAGCCAAAATTGCTTCCTGTAGCTGGGGGTCATCTAATACAGGTGGTATTGATGCCGCTGTAGATTACTTCATTGCCAATGGTGGTATGATTTTCCATGCTGCCGGTAACGATGGTAACTCCACAGCCGACTACCTGGGAGGTCGCACGGATGTCATTAATGTGGCAGCTACTGACACCAATGATTGTAAGGCTGATTTCTCAAATTATGGTACCTGGGTCGATATCAGCGCACCGGGTACAGGTATTATGAGTTCATACCATGATCATAGCGATCCGCAAAATGACTATGTTGCTACTATGGATGGTACCTCAATGGCTACTCCGATAGCAGCAAGTGTGGCAGCATTGATTTGGTCACACAATCCAACCTGGACAGCTTCTCAGGTAGAACAGCAGCTTTACAGCAGTGCTGATAATATAGATAATCTACCATGTAATTCGTCGTATGTCGGGCAACTGGGAGCAGGACGTGTTAATGCGTATAATGCTGTCAATACCGGTACACCTCCACCCGTGGCAAGTTTTACCGGCTCGCCAACCTCAGGTTGTGCGCCACTCACGGTAAACTTTACGGATCAATCGACCGGTGACATCACCAGTTGGAGCTGGGATTTCGGTGATGGTGGCACATCGACCGCACAGAATCCATCTTATACTTATAACTCACCGGGAACTTACACTGTGTCATTGACAGTGACCGGTCCGGGTGGCAGTGATACTGATACGAAAACAGATTATATCACGGTCAATTCCGCCCCGACGGCTGATTTTGTCGGTTCGCCGACATCCGGTGATGTACCATTGACAGTGAGTTTTACTGATCAATCAAC
>JAJRZL010000166.1 GCA_024275255.1 Candidatus Zixiibacteriota bacterium
CCGGCAGAAGCAGCACAAAACTCCTCCAGTACACCGGCAAAAGCAGAGGTGCTCAATCCCAAACCGCCATATTCCTCCGGTGCGGTAAAGCCAAAATACCCCAACTCGGCACACTCGGTAATCAGGTCTTCAGGAGTTGCCGCTTCTTCGTCCATAGCTTCCGCACGTCCATACAGCCGTTTTTCTGCAAACTCCCGTGCCATTTGTTTCAATTCCAGTTCATCTTCGGACAGATTAAAATCCATGCAAACACTCCTTACTTATCATATACGTAGAATCCACGTCCGGTTTTGCGTCCCAGGTATCCCGCTTGTACCATTTTTTTCAATAGCGGACAGGGGCGATATTTCGGGTCACCAAGTCCTTCATGCAATACTTCCAAAATCGCCAGGCAGACATCAAGACCAATAAAATCAGCGAGGGTAAACGGTCCCATCGGATGCGCCATCCCCAGCTTCATCACTTCGTCAATGGCTTCAATGGTTCCAACTCCTTCAAAGTGAGCGTAAATCGCTTCGTTTATCATTGGCATGAGAATCCTGTTGGCAATAAAACCGGGAAAATCATTCACTTCAACCGGAATTTTCCCAAGTTTTTTAGACAACTCAAAAACAAGATTGAAAGTAATATCCGATGTTGCGATGCCGCGAATCAGTTCCACCAGTTTCATCATCGGAACCGGATTCATAAAGTGCATTCCCACGAACTGCTCCGGGCGTTTTGTTGCTGTTGCCAGTTGCGTGATTGGTAATGACGATGTATTGGAAGCAAAGATAACTTCCGGGGGACAAATGACCGCCAGTTTCCTGAAAATATCCAGCTTGATTTCCAGATTTTCCGTTACCGCTTCGATAACCAGTTGCACATCTTTTGCCTTATTCATATCCGTTGTTGTATGGATTCGCTCAAGAGTGGCTTTCTTGTCATCTTTGGTAATTTTATCTTTTCGAATCATCCTGTCAAGACTGTTGCTCACCGTAGCCAACGCACGGTCAAGAAATTCCTGCTTGATATCAATTAACCGGACATCATACTTGTGCAACGCAATAACCTGGGCGATACCATTCCCCATAGTACCGCATCCAACAACAGCTATGCGTTGTATATCTTCAATCTTCATGAAACACTCTCCCACAGGATGAATCACACTATCTCAATCGCCATCGCAACTGCGTTCCCGCCACCGAGACAAAGCGTCGCCATACCGGTTTTCAAGCCACGATCTTTCAATGCATAAATCAATGTCGTGAGAATACGTGTTCCGGAAGCTCCAATCGGATGTCCCAAAGCAACAGCACCACCATGAACATTGACGCGGTCCCAGTCCCAGCCCAATTCTTTGCCATCTGCCAGCGCCTGCGCAGAAAAAGCTTCGTTAGCTTCAATCAGGTCCCAATGGTTGATATCGACATCCATCTTTTTCATAAGCTTCTGCACTGCATAAATAGGGGCATAAAATAAATCCGCCGGTTCAGTACCCGCAACCGCATAGTCAATTATCTTTGCCAGCGGTTTCAGCCCTTTTTCTTTCATGTAAGATTCAGAGACAACAACCGCAGCCGAACTGCCGTCATTGAGACCGGGGGCATTTCCGGCGGTAACAGTACCATCTTTTTCAAATGCCGGACGTAATTTTGCCAACCCCTCCAGCGAGATATTCAGACGCGGGCCCTCATCTTTTTTGAATATAATCGGGTCACCCTTACGCTGGAGTACTTCAATCGGGAAAATCTCAGCATCGAACTTCCCGGCTTCCTGTGCTTTCAACGCTTTCTGGTGAGAATTGTAGGCAAACTCATCCTGTTCTTCACGAGTGATATTTGACTTTTTACGGGTTAACTCCGCGGCACTGCCCATGTGAAAATTGTTGAAACTGTCCCATAAACCATCGGTAATCATGATATCCATGAGTTTCTGGTGCCCAAACTTGAACCCTCGCTTGGCACCATGAAGAGCCAGCGGGGTATTGGACATTGATTCCATGCCACCGGCAACGATAACATCCTGGTCACCGGCACGAATAGACTGCGCAGCCAACATCACTGCTTTTAACCCTGAGCCACAAACTTTGTTGATAGTCATAGCGGCAGCCTGTGGCGGTATTCCCCCGTGAATTGCAGCCTGACGAGCCGGTGCCTGATTGGAACCACCCTGCACCACCTGCCCCATGATAACTTCTTCAACATCGGCAACATTAATACCCGCACGTTTTACCGCTTCTTTAATAGCCAGCGCTCCCAGTTGCGGAGCTGTAAACGATGCCAAGCCACTGTGTAACACTCCAATAGCACTGCGACAGGCAGAAATAATATACGCTTCTTTTCGCTCAGACATTCTGGTTCCTCCATATCTAACAATCAAGTCATAATGTGCTTATATAAGGAAATATACCGGATTGCGCAAGTGAATCAATTCACGAAATAAGGGGGAGATAAAGTACATGACCGGAGTTTCTTATTGATTATCCTATGATAACCACATTCAACATCAGTGAGTTTTTATATTGCATTAAGAAATAAACACCCATATATCTGGTAAGTAAATCATGGAATGTTTTGCCACATTCCAAACTAATAACCTAACGCAATTGAGGAGGTGTCTTTTGAGAAAATCAGCACTCATGGCAGTTATTTTCTTGTTAATCTTTGCCACTGCCGGCTGGTCACAACTGCCGAGTAAACCCTTCAACCTATATGCTGGTGGTGGGATATCTAACCCCACTTCACCTGATGCCTTCAAAGAGGGCTGGAAACTCGGTTTTCATGGCTCTGGAGGGCTGGGAATAAACTTTGGGGTTGTCCCTAATTTCCAGATTATCGGAAAAGTTGAATTTCATACCATGCCGTTTGACTGGGATAAAGCAGGACTTCCCGATGCCAGCGGTGGTGCTTTTCAGGTATTGATGTTTGGTGCCGATGGCAAGTTTGCTCTTGGTGTCCCTGCTGCCCCGATGAAGCCGTTTGTAATTGGTGGAGCTGGAATAGCCAAAATATCCGTCTCAGACATAACAAATGCCGGAAGCACAGTGGCTGTTGATGCTGACGAAACGGATTTTTATTTCAATGTTGGTGCCGGGATGGAATTTGGTTCCGGTCCCGCGATGAAGTTCTTTATCCTGGCTCGATATGTGCATATAGCAACTGAAGGCGAGTCAACAGCATTTATCCCTGTTACCGCAGGAATCAAGTTTTAATATGTTGACATAG
>JAJRZL010000167.1 GCA_024275255.1 Candidatus Zixiibacteriota bacterium
TGAACGGGAAGGAATTGATTTAATCGGCAGGATTCTTGATATCTATCCCAGTACAAAAATAATCATGGCTACTGCCCACAGCAAAACTGAAAATGCTCTTGAATGTCTTCAGCGGGGGGCGTATGATTTTTTCTCCAAACCGGTTGACCTTGAACAGTTAAAAGTCGTTATAAAACGGGGGCTTTACTTACAACAGCTTGAGATGGAAAACAGGGAACTGCAATCGGAACTTGTCGAGCGAGAGCGGTTCGAAGGTATCATCGGGTCTTCTGAGCGGATGCAGCAGGTGTTTAATTTTATCAAAACTGTTGCCGGGAATAACTATACCGTGTTGATAACCGGGGAATCGGGAACAGGGAAAGAATTAGTTGCAAAGGCAATCCACAGCCGTTCCGAACGAAGAGACGCTCCTTTTGTTACCATTAATTGTGGGGCAATCCCGGAAAACCTCTTGGAATCAGAATTATTCGGACATGAAAAAGGCGCTTTCACCAGTGCCCATGCACAGAAAATCGGACGGCTGGAACAGGCTCAGGGAGGTACAATTTTTCTTGATGAAATCGGCGAATTGCCTTTGTCATTACAGGTGAAACTGTTGCGGTTTCTTGAGGACAGATTTATCGAACGACTGGGAGGAACAAAACCTATCAAGCTCGATGTTCGGATTCTTGCTGCCACTAATCGAAACCTGGAAGAGGAAGTAGCTGAGGGGAAGTTTCGGGAAGACTTGTTCTATCGTCTTTCGGTATTACACATTGAACTGCCGCCACTCCGTGAACGGGGAGAGGATATTATTTTCCTTGCCAACTATTTCCTGAAAAGATTTGCCGAAGAAAACAAGCGAAAAGGACTGAAGTATTCCAGCGAAGCTATCCGGGCGCTGGACTCGTACCACTGGCAGGGAAATATCCGGGAGATGGAAAACAGGGTAAAGCGGGCGGTAATCCTTGCCGAGCATCGAACTGTTTCCCCAGCTGATCTTGGTTTTGAATCAAATAATGATGAAGATGCTGCCCGACCTATGGCGACTCTTCAGGAAATACGCGAAGCAACAGAAAAAGCACATATCCTGAAATCACTTATTGCCAATAATTGGAACATCTCTCAGGTCAGCCGTCAACTTGCTGTCAGCAGAACAACGTTATATGAACTCATAGAAAAATATGCGTTGAAAGATAATCGCCATGATACATAATAAATAGCGTAAAAAGCTGGTAAATAAAGACAATTCTTAAATTTCTCCCTTTAAGAAATAGTTCTTTCGCCGATAATACCCATATACCAGAGAGGTATTATTGTCGATGAAAAACATTTTATTAGTAGACGACGATAAAGATTTATCACAATCCCTGGCGAACCTGTTTGATACTGATAAGTTCAATTTTCAGTTTCTTGAGGATGGTTCTGAGGTAAGTCGGTTTGTCAAAGAGCATAATGACATAGATCTTGTTATGCTTGATGTCAACCTGCCGTCGATGTCGGGACTGGAAGTACTGAAAGAAATCAAGCAGGTACGTGACGAACTGCCGGTAATTGTGATTTCCGGTTTTGTCTCGACAGAAAACGCCATCGAGGCAATGCGTGAGGGAGCATTCGAATATCTGACGAAACCGTTTGAAATTGATAAGTTAATCAGTACGGTCAGCAAAGCATGTGGATATTCAACACGGAACCGCAGTGTCGATGTCCCGCTTCCCCGGCAGATGCCTGCTCATGGAGTAGGGGAGATTGTCGGTCAGTCGCCTGAAATTGTCGAAATCGCCAAGATGATTGGTCAGGTTGCCAAAACGGATGCCGCCGTACTTATCTTCGGTGAATCCGGAACCGGCAAAGAACTGGTAGCCCAGGCAATTCATCGCAACTCCAAACGTCGTTCCAACTCGTTCCTTTCGGTAAACTGTGCGGCTCTGCATGAGACGCTGTTGGAATCGGAGCTGTTCGGACATGAAAAAGGAGCGTTTACCGGTGCGTATTTCAAACGCATAGGGAAGTTTGAACAGGCGAATAAGGGAACATTGTTCCTTGATGAAATAGGTGATATGTCGATGTTGACCCAGTCAAAACTGTTGCGGGTTTTACAGGAGCAGTGTTTTGAGCGGGTCGGCGGTAACGAATCTATAAATGTCGATGTTCGTATTATTGCCGCGACCAACAAGTCATTGGTTCAGGCGATGAAAGAGGGCTCGTTCCGGGTTGATTTGTTCTACCGTTTGAAAGTATTCTCGATTTATATCCCGCCGTTGCGGGAAAGAAAAAGCGATATCCCGATTCTGGTGGAGCATTTCATAAAAAAATATACCAGCCAGATGGACCAGCAGACCAAAACAGTATCCCCGAAAGCTATGCAACAGTTGATGAAATATAACTGGCCCGGCAATGTGCGGGAACTGGAAAATAATGTCCATACGGCACTGGTTATGTCCAAGAGCGACACGCTTAATCCTGAGGATTTCCCGGTTGTCAATGAAGATACCAACAAACTGTCGATAGATTTGAATGACTTACAGGAAGATTACACAGAGTCCTTCCGCAAAATTGTTGAGCCTGTGATGCCCAGGTTGATTGCCAATTCACCGGGACAGGTATTCCACTTTCTGGAATCGGCATTTGAACGGGCAGTTATTGCTTCCTGTTTGAAACAGTTTGACGGCAACCAGGTGAAAACTTCAGAAGCACTGGGTATTTCCAGAAATACCCTGCGAGACAGAATATCCCGCTATAGTATTTATTGATTGTTCCCAACATATTGTTTGCAGTACCATCTTCAGCCGGGAAATACTCCCGGCTGAATTGTATGGATGAAAGTGATTTCTTCATTACTGTGAAATTGTTATATTCCCTCTGTGAAAGTATGTCATTTTGCAGACAGTCATTTGGGAGCCGGTTCCGGTTTCCCCCGAAAAGGGAAGACCGGCTTGACCTTGCGGCAGGAAGATATTATCAACAGTTTTACTGAAGCTGTTGATAAAATCATTGCCATCAAACCTGACCTTTGTATCCATGCCGGAGATATTTTCGACTCGGTGCGTCCGCTTAACAGTATTATGGCATTAGCGGGTGAACAACTGCACCGTCTCGCAACCCTTGCCGGTATTCCGACTATTGTAATCAGCGGAAATCACGATGCCCCCAAGCAACCGCATGTAGGAGCAGCGATTGATGTGTACCGTCAAATTGAAAATCTGCACGTAGTATCACGGGGGCGGTTGGAGACGATAACAATTGGTGAGGTGCTGATTCATGCCGTACCGCACTGTTTAACCGGGCAGATACTTCAGGAAGAAATAGCTCGCTGCCGACCTGATGTTTCGATGAAATATAATATCCTTGTTGCGCACGGAGTGGCGGCAGGGATGCCGGAGTTTGCCATGGCTGACTTGGGAGAGCAGGAGATACCCATCGCTTGTTTGAATGAGTTCGATTATGTTGCCCTCGGGCATTTTCATAACTACAGTAAGGTTGCCCGACGCGCCTATTACAGCGGCTCTACCGAGCGATTATCACAGGCTGAGCGTGATACTGCCAAGGGATTTCTGGAGATTGACATGGAACCGTTTTCTGTACGGTTCCATGAGGTACACAGCCGACAAATGGTCAGTATTCAGGCTATTGATGCCACTGGAAAACGCGGTGATCAACTGGCTGAGATTATCAAAGAAAAAATAGAACAGGTCAACAGCTCTGATAAGATTGTGCGTGTTAAAGTGGAAGGGGTGACCGAGGAAACATTGAAAACGCTCCCCAGTGATGTTATCGCAGAACTGAAACAAAAATCGTTCTCCCTCGATATTAACTTCCAAAAAGCAGAAAATAACGAATCCAATGACAGCTTTGGCAGAACAGCAATCGGCAGGTTGGATAAGGCATTCTTTGAGTTTCTGGAAACTGCAGACTTGAAAGGGCTCGACAGAGAGAAGCTCAAAACCGAGGCCTTGAAATACCTGGAAATGGAAGAATAACGAAAACACTGGCTTATAACCTCGCCGCATTTTTTTTCATTTTGTCTTTTTTTCAGTAACCCCTTGTTGAGGAATTGTTAAAAAA
>JAJRZL010000168.1 GCA_024275255.1 Candidatus Zixiibacteriota bacterium
AAACCCTGACCAAAAACACCTCGCTTGATTTCAATTCCTATATCAACCTTGAACAAAATCTCATCACCGGCGGAAAGGTTACCTTGAAAACCTATTTAAGCCGCCGGAATCTTGAGTACCCCAAAATCCGGCGTTTATCAGGAGATACCACGCAGTTCGGAACCTTTCGCATTGATGAGCAGCACCGGGGAGGCTCTTTTGAAGTCACGTTTGAGCAGCCCTTATTAAAACCATCCGACCCGAAACATGAGTTGAACAATCAAAAGGATGATTTATTTACTGCCCGATTGGCAATGAAAGAACAGATTGCCACCCTGAAAGAAGAGGTTACGGAAGCCTATTTTGGTGTTTTAGAAACTATTATCAAGAAAAAAATTGCAAGTGATAAACTGGAAGCGGCACGCTTACAGGCGGAAATTGATTCATCCAAATTTCATGATGGTGTACTCTCTGAGGAAGAGTGGCTTAAATCGGCATCGGACAGGTTAGATGCCGAGTTGGAGCAGTTCGATATCGAAAATGAGCTGAAAACAAAATACCGTGACCTAGCTATCCTTTTGGATCTGGAAAAAAATGATGAATTACGGTTGTCCGAACCTGAAATTTCTTTCCAGTTGACTGACGAAAAAAGAGCGCAGTTGCTGGCATCGGCAGATAATGCTATCCCGGTACAAAAAGCAAAATATGCCTACCAGAAGGCACAACGAAAAGCTCATTATGAAGCATCATCCCGCGGTATCACCGGAACCTTGTCGGCCAGTTATTCAAAACGGCTTGATGATATCAGGGTCTTGGGTGAACCGGTCGATAATCTCGATCTGAATACCTGGGGCGTAAAGCTTGAATTCAATTACCCGGTATGGGATGGCGGGGCATCGTCGGCAGCAGTGCGGGCGGCTGAACTTGAAGCAGAGAAAGCCCGTATTGAATATGAAAAAGCGCAACAGGCTTCCCGCTCGGATATTGAAAACCTGCTCAACAGCATATCCGTTACCTATCGAAAACTGGATGTGTTGCGAAAACAAATTGAGCTGGCAAATAACCGGTTGCGTATTGCTAAAAGCCGCTATGAGAATGGGGAGATCTCGCGTATTACCTACTTGGAAAGCAATATCGAGTATCTTGAAAAGAAAAATAAATACTTTGAAGAATTAAAAAAATATCTCATTGACACCTTCAAATTAGAAGGTAAGTTTATTTCCTGATGCCAAAAATAGTAATTAGAACACCGAATCATCTCGGCGACTGCGTGATGGCGTTGTCGATGATAAACGAAACCCGGGAAGCGTATGCGGGCGCTCAGGTAACGGTTTTAACTCCGCAGCCGCTTGCCAAGCTGTTTCATCACAACCCGGCAATAGATACCATTATTGAAATCCCCGCTGCACATATTCACGGGTTGCTTGCCGTTATGAAAGTTCGTGATTTAATAAGTCCCCATGCATTTGATATTGGTTTTATCTTGCCGCCCTCTTTTGGCTCTGCTGCCAGTTTTAAGCTTGGAGGGGTGAAAGAACGCATAGGATATATTACCGATGGTCGTCGTTTGCTTCTTACCCGTCCGTTGGCATTGCCGGAACCGTTAAATGAGATACATCGAAGCGAACTGTATTTTAACCTGTTAAGACGGGGAGCAAATGAGGATTTGTTGTTCCCCACTCCGAAACTATTTCTCAATGATGAAGATGCCAATAGCGGTACAGCGCTCCTGAAACAATTTGGAATAACGGAACGTGATGCTTACGCCTGTGTGGCCTTTCGCTCGGTAGCGGAGTCTCGTCGTTGGGGGATGGAGAACTATCGCGATCTCATAAAAGTGCTTATCTCCCGTTTCAAGTTGAAAGTAGTGCTTATCGGTTCGGCTGCGGATCAGGAAGAAGGAACAAAACTGGCACAAGCCACCTCCACTAAAGAAGTAATAAACCTTGCAGGTAAAACTGACCTTCGGGAAGCAGCAGCGATTTTGTCGGGAGCACATGTGTTTGTCGGTAACGATTCGGGACCGGCACACTTGGCGGCATCGGTGGGAACCCCCATTGTGGTTCTTTCCGGAGCCGATGATCCCAAAGCTACATCACCGGTAACTACCCGCAAGACAATAGTTTATCTTGATAATCTGGGCTGTATCAGTTGCGAAAAAAATAAATGCCCCCTTAAAGGGGATGAGTTTATGCAATGTATGAAGAATATCAGTATTCCAATGGTTGTTAATGCTGTGGAAAAAATGCTGAATATGTAAAATAACTGTCTGAATCATTGGATTTTCAGATAGTTGCTCATAGTAAATCGCAGGTATTACGACAGAAAAAGTTTGTTGATTTCAATTTATTGCCTGAAAATAAAAGCGCAAAAACTGCGTTTTATGCAATTAATTCCTTGACAAAAAAACACTTATAATGTAGTTTTACTTAGGCAAGATATACGCCGCACATTATGCAAGCCAAGTTTGTCAAATATCATCCCGCTGTAAGAAGTTCTCATGGCGGGAATTATCTTAAAGGAGGCAAGGCAATATGAGAGGTTCTACGTTAATAGCAGTAGTAATGCTGTTCGTGTTCATCTTTGCCTGTTTCCTCACTGTCCCTGTATTAGCTGAAGGTCCATGGGATTCTGACAACAACACTAATGGTTCTGACAACGGTCCGAATACTAGTATCGACTCAACAGGCAATACCGGTGGAGAAGCAGGCCTTAAAGTGTATGGTGATGACAGCACCGGTGGTGTTGGCTGGTTAAACGATATCTTTTTCTACATTACCATTCGGGTTATCGTTTACACCGCCAATGTTTCCAGTCCGGTAACCGATGCACAATTGTAATTTATTGAAGTAAGCGCTTATGTGAATTAGTCGTTAACGATGATATGAGAAAAGGTAATCATGAGCGAGTAGCGCTTAAAAAGGATGATATTGTAAATGAAAATTTCCTCACCAGAAATATCATTTGATAATCGCCTTCTGGCAATAGAGGAGTTATTCCGACAACGGAAATATGCTGTTGCTGTCAAGGAACTTGCAAATCTCAACAAATCTGAATTCACGTCAAAAATCCATGAGCTTGGTCTGTTTCTTTCCCTGCAAGCCGGCAGTTGCTACTATCAAGGAGCATACAAAGATGCAATAGAACATGGATTGAAAAGTGTTCGATTGCTGGCGGATTTCCCGCTTAATAAACGGTATGGACGAGTACAATTAGTATTGTCAAAATCGTACTCCGCTGTTGGTGATTTGAAAAATGCGGAAATACGGGCGAGGGATGCCCTTGCTGCCTATCGTCGGGCATTGGATAAGGTGGGACAGGTCGATGCCTTAAACGAGTTGGCGCGTATTTCATACATCCGGTGTAGTTACCACGAAGCGGTTGCGTTTTTGGAAGATGCTATCGACATGGTTCGTGATAATCCCAGGAAATTAACGCAGTTGACCGGTAACCTGGGAACGTTGCGAGTACATGTCGGGCAATGGTCCCAGGCGGAACGCGATTTGGAATATGCCCTCGAATCAAATAAAAAGCTTGGTTTTGACACTGCTCAGGTTGCCAACCAGATTGCTTTCGGCATGCTTTACATGCGCTTGCGACGATTCGTTGAAGCCCGACGGTACTTTGATGCGGCGCTTGCAAAAGCGGAAGAGCTTGACTTGAAACGCAACAAGGTTATTACCCTGAAATATTCCGGTGAGCTGGCATATGAACGGGGAGATATGTTCAAGGCGAAAGCGTTATTGAGCAGCGCGTATCGTACCGGTTTGGCTCTTGCGCCTTAATCGGCACTGGTCTCACAGGCTGCTCGTCGTCTTGCCGATGTTGAGCTGATGCTGGACAATTATGACGAAGCCATGAAATATGGACAGAAAGCGCTCGAACTGTCACTCGCTCTGGGGGAACAGGTCGAGGTAGGGATGGCTCAGCGTGTTATTGCTCAGGTGTTTGCCGCCCGGAAAGAATTTGAAGAAGCGCGGGAACATATTCTCCAGGCTGTTGATACTATCAGGAATGTCGGTGACCCCTTTGAACTGGGCAGGACTTTACTTGTTCAGGCGGAAATTATTATTGCTGCCAATCATAAAGAACAACGAACGATCCGCAATGCCTTTGACGAAGCGCATCGGTTATTCAAGAAGTTGAAACTGGATTACTGGGTTGCAGAGAGTGATTTCAAAGCCGGTGTGTTTGCCTGTCAGCAGGGTGACCTTGCGGGCGGATTTAGAAAATTAAGCCGTGCGGAAAAGATATTCCATATTCTTGAAGAAACGGTACGGGTCCGCGCTGTCCATAAGTTCTTGCAATCGTTATCGGAACAGGCGGTGGCATTGTCCGTGTCACAGGAAAATGAGTTCAAGGTATTTGGTAATTTAATAAGCTCGGCGGAACTCTCTGATTTGAAATCAAGTCAGCTTGATGAGATTCTGCAAATCCTCTTGAAGAAAACCGGGGGAGACCGGGCAGTTATATTTTCTCCTGATAATGAAAATGATCCGTTGTTGGCTTCACTCTCGTTGTCACCATACCAGATAAAAAAGTTCTGTGAAAGTTTCCAGAGCCTGTTAGGTGAAGAAATCTCTCGTACCAAACCGACTCTCAACCTCGACTGTCGGCGTGACCCGTTCATTAATGGTTTACTTGCCGATATTCCCGATGTTGTTGCCAGTATTATTGTGGTTCCGTTCAAGATGACCGATGGCAGCACGAGCTTCCTCTATCTGGACCGTCTTTCAACAGATAATATGCTGAACCCGTTTGGGCAGAACGAACTTAATTTTGCGGTCGGGTTCTCGGACCTTATTGCATTCAAATGGGCGGAGATACAAAAGAATAAACTTCTGGAAGACAACCGCCGTCTGCGAGACCAGTTGAAACAGCAGGCAGCGTTTCCCAATATTATTACTCGTAACCATGAAATGCTGGAAATCCTTACCCAGGTCCGCCAGATTGTGAACGCTAATATCTCCGTTACAATACAAGGTGAGACCGGTTCCGGGAAAGATTTACTGGCACAGGCAATTCACTATAACTCGAACCGTCGTAATAAACGGTTTGTCTCGGTCAATTGTGCCGCATTACCGGAACCATTGCTGGAATCCGAGTTGTTCGGGCATCGTCGGGGTGCCTTTACCGGTGCGGACAGGGATAAGCATGGGTTATTTGAAGAAGCTGATGGCGGAACATTTTTCCTTGATGAAATTGCTGATATGCCGTTGAGTATTCAGGCTAAAATTCTTCGGGTACTTGAAGCACAAGAAATTGTACGGCTGGGTGAAACGCAACCCCGCAAAATAGATGTTCGTATTATTTCTGCGACCAATAAAGACCTCAAAGAACAAATGGATGCGGGATTATTCCGTCAGGATTTATACTACCGGTTATCAGCACTCAATTTCCGTTTACCGCCTCTTCGTGAGCGGCGCGAGGATATCCCGTTACTGGTGGCACATTTCCTTGAGAATACCGGGAAACAGGTCGATCCGGAAGTGATGAAGTACTTGATGTCGTATGATTGGCCCGGTAATATTCGGGAGCTTGATAACGAAGTTCGGAAAATGGTATTGCTTTCCGGTGATGGCAACACGATTCGTGTGGATGTACTTTCCCCGCGTATTCGTGGACTCAAGGTTACTCAGGGGGCCGAATCGACTGCAGGAGATGCTGATATTGAATTCAATGAATCGTACTCGTTATATGATTACCTTGCTGAACGGGAAAAACGGTTTATTATCAAGGCTCTGCGTGAAAAAAAAGGTGTGAAAAAACATGCTGCCGCACTGCTGAATATCCCCGAATCAACATTGCGGTTAAAAATCAAGCAGTATCATATTGACCTCAAGCGTTTGAATCTGTCGTGATTATGAAGTCCGTTTGGTAAGGCTGTTCCCCCGGGGAAATTTCTCTTTTCGGATCAACCATTATTGTTAAACACTGATATATCTTTTAGTATAGGTATGTCACTTTACTGTTGACAGCATTATCAGCATGTTTGTTCATGCTGCTCTTCACATACTAATTCTTTAAACCCTGCAAAATAATGTTATGATAGGTCTTTTTGTTGTTGATATGTGAGGGATTATTTGCAATATCCGATAATAATAATGAAGATAGTATGGTATATGGTAGTATGTGGTCTTTACGATACGTGTAGCGATGATCATAATAGGAAAGAGAGGAGGCGTCACGGGAAGCGAAGAAGATATACATAATTCAATGAAAAGATAATAAATAATGTACATTGGGTTTTTTGCAGGAGTAAAATAATGAAAACCTTAGTATTGTTGGTTAGTATGGTCATGTTGCTGGTTGTTGCGAGTGCTGGTAATGCGAGTGCTGTCGGTTATCCGCGTATGGTAAACATACAAGGCAGGCTTGCGGATGCCGGTGGTAATGCGGTTACTGATGGTAGTTATGATGTTACTTTTTCTCTCTATACCGTGGAGACAGGGGGGACACCGATATGGACTGAAAATGTGAATGTTGATGTTGTGAACGGACTATTCAGCACTATGCTTGGTTCGGTGACAGTCCTTCCTGATAGCATTTTCTCAGGTAATCCGTTGTTATGGTTAGGGATGAAAGTTGGTACTGATCCGGAGATGACTCCGCGTCAGCAATTTGTAGCCATGCCATATTCGTATGTCTCCTATAATACGGCAAACAGTGGTGCCGGCTGGATTGATGATAACAATACAGTTCGTTTGAGTAATGTCAATGATAGTGTCGGCATTGGTACCAGCACCCCTTCGGCAAAACTTGATGTTGTTGGCAATATGAAATTAACAGGTGATCTTTCTCTGGGAGATTCCAACCATACAGGTGGATTGAAAATATATCATAATGGTGTAACAAATCAGTTATGTGAATTCAATAGCTATGCTTATGGCGGGTTTGTACGTACTTATGATGAGAATCTAAATACAATAAACTCCTTCGAACCTGATGTAAATGGCGAAGGTGGGTTTTTATCAGTGTACCGTTCTACCGGCTCAATAGGGTTTTATGTGGATGGAAATAGTTCCGGGACAAATGAACCGGTTGTTGCTATTTTAGGCTCTTCACAGGTTGTGAACTTCAATCTTTCACAAACAGGTGATGCTTCTGTCGTGTTGCCGAATAATTCAGTTTCTCCAAGTGAGATTCTTGGTGAAGCGGGCATTAGCTCGCAGTTTACTGCGGGTACGATTGTACTCAGCACAACAGCTATGACAACTGTGGAAACCGTGACGATAACGGCACCGACAGACGGATATGTCTTTTTGATAGGAAGAACCTCGATACACTTTTCAAACCCAACAGGTTTGAAACTGGCTTGGCTGCAAATTGACACGACAAGTGGTGGTGATGTGATTTCAGGTAATTTTACTTTACAAAGGATAGAAAGTTTCCCGGGTGCCGGAACATATATCTATAGTATGGTGACACAACGTGCTTTCTTTGTGAATGCCGGTAGTCATACCTTTTACCTGGAAGGAAAAACGAACGATAATGGTACGGCAGCAGCCTATGTTCCTCAGTTGACTGCGATGTTTTTCCCCACTTCGTATGGAGTTGTTGAAAGTGTTGCCAATGCCTCGGATGCCTCTCAATTTGAAAAAGCAGTGGCATTGCCGATGGAAGAAGGAAGCTCGGAACATTTCTATAAGGTTGATTTACGTGAGCTGGAGATAAAGGCAAAAAAATTGCGTGAAGAACTCCGACGGGTTGAAGAAGAAATAGCAAAGGCTGAACTGCAAAATCAGATAGAAACTCATGCTGCAAATCGATAGGGGGGGTGATGATAAATATATTTCAATATATACGAAGCCGTGTCTTCTCAGGTAAAAGATGGCTGCTGGTGGTTTTACTTTGTTTGAGTTTTGCTGTCCAGTCAGTGATTGCTTCCGGGGATAAAATACCAAACCGGTCGTTTACTGCAGATATTTCTCAAACTCAGATGACCTGGGTTACGGTTAATACGGGAGGGCAAACTCAGCAGGTATCAACAAACTACCAGGCGGGATTATCACTTGGACAACCGGTATCGGGGACGAGCGCTTCAACGAACTATCAAACAACTTTTGGATTCTGGAACCTTAGCTTAGGGCTACCTACTGCTGTTGAAGAAATGCCTTCAGAGCAGTTGCCAGAACATTTTAACTTGTCTCAGAATTACCCGAATCCGTTTAACCCGTCGACAACGATAGATTTTACTGTGCCGAAAAAAGGGAAAGTACGCATTGTAGTGTATAATCTGCTGGGTCAGCAAGTAGTGACACTAATTGATCAACCAATATCGGCTGGTGTCTATCGCGCTGTTTGGGATGGTTGTAACGAAGCCGGCCATCCGGTTGCCAGTGGAATTTATTTCTACCGAATGGAAGCTGATAACTTTGTTACGACGAAGAAAATGATTCTGCTGAAATAGTACACAACAATTTCTGATTCAAGAAAGGCAGGTTGTTTATTGCAACCCGCCTTTCTTTTATATAAAGATTAGTATGTATAATAGTTTGTTAATACCAAGGTAAACGGAGCAGTGAACCGCTGGCAAGGGTTTCCATTCCATTTCCTGTTGGGTTTTTGTCTATCCGCTTATAGAGAACTAACTTGGAACCGGACCTGTAAAGTATATATAAATAAACAACCCGATTACTCAATTCACGGCTTGAATAACCGGGCTATCATTAACATCTCAAGGAAAATGGAAGTCTTATGCTGACTCGCGCATCACAACTTATTCCTTATATGTGGCTCCTGTTCAAAAATAGTACAAATCTTGTGCCAAACGCTCATTCTTGTCCAAGTAAATCTATAAGATATTGTTACACAATACAATAACACTATTATCGGGTTGTCTCTTGTACCTGCTGATTTTATGTTTTAAGGAAAAATCATCCTGTGTTTTACGCATTTTTTTACGCACCTTTACGCATTTCATATTATGTTCTTTCATATCAATAGGATAAATGCGTAAAAAAATAGCGTGTTATGTTCGCAACTCCTCGCAGGAAAAAACTGTTGAATAACTCTGTCATATTTGTTAAACAAAATCAGTCATTTTCAGATTAGAAAAACAATTTTGTGTACATTCTTTTCTTATCAATCCTTGCCGGGTATTCGTTCTCGCATTACGTTACTTCAATGACACCGGCGGTATATTATACTCACTTTGGTGCAGAGCCGTATTTTAACATGGCATTTGATGAGTGGCTGTTTGAGAAAGCTATGCAAGACCCTGACAGGGTTTATCTACGGCTATATTCCTGGGTTCCGGGAGCGATAACATTTGGGTTCCATCAGGATATATCCACAGCAGTGGAACATGACAAGCTTGGTGAGACAATTCTTATCCGCCGTATAACGGGGGGACGAGCGCTGTATCATGATCCCTCGGAGCTGACTTATGCTGTCGCATTTAATACAAAAAATAAAACAAATAAAAAGCTGTGCGGAACAATGAGAGAATCATCACAGGTAATAGCCTCAGCTTTGGTATCGTTCCTGGAATCCATCGGTATCTCAGCGCATTATGTGCGTCAGTCAGTAGGACATAAAAGGACGAAGGCGTATTTTCAAAAAGTGCCATGTTTTGATTCTGTGGCGCGACATGAAATTGTCGGACGACCCGGAAAAATAGTTGCCTCTGCCCAGCGACGAATAGAGACGACTTTTTTACAACACGGAGCAATAAAAATAGCCGGAATAGCGTCTCATCCGGCATTACCGGTCAATATATCAAATACCGGAGAAATACCACAACCCCTTGAATCTAAACATTTTCAAGAATATTCCGTTCAGTTTCAGCAGCAGTTCGAATTTGTTTTAGGTATTCATTGTGAGCGCTATCAAATAGATGAAAACGAAGAAAACGAGATTATGAGGCGAATTATGGAAGTCAGAAAAAATGCTCTTAAATGTCGTGATATTATTAAACAGTAGAAATAGCTGAATAGTCTATATATCGTGGTTCATGACTTTGAGCAATACGAAAAAGTGCTTGACTTGTACTGCCAGTCGTGACTAATATTTGATTTCTATTGACTGGGGAAAGTGATCGGGATGTGATCC
>JAJRZL010000169.1 GCA_024275255.1 Candidatus Zixiibacteriota bacterium
TGCATTTTCTTCGGGATTGGATGCATACGATGTCATGGTGAATGATTTTACCAATGCATGAAGTCCTGCCATTGTTCCGTTTGTCAGTACCCGCTGAGTTGCCGGACCATCATCAACGGATGTAAAAGTAACGGCACAGTTATTGAGCGAAACTACTTCCGTAGGCATTATTATTGGCGGTACGCCGGTACTGTCAAATTCCGTTTGAAGTGCGGCGGCAGCTTTTTCCAAACCTGATTCGGCTGCATAAAAGGCTTTCATCTCCTGAAGCTCATTACTGGCGATGGTTAATTCATCGTCTGATGTTGATAGTGCTGCCATACCCAGCAGTGTCAACATAACAACCATGATAAGAGCAATCAGCGCAGCAAAACCATGTTCATTATGTAGTCGTTCGTTTGTCATAATACTCTCTCGTGTAGTGGAATTTACTGTTCATATTTTTATGAGTCATGTCCAACATACTTCTGCTTCCATCCGGTTCTCTGAAATACGCGCACCACAGGAGTTTCCGGAGGGAGTTTATTGGGGTCATCGAGATCCGGGTCATAGGACCAGTCACGAATAGGGGCTGTATAGTATTGCCCATAGCTCCACTTACCGGCAGCTTGTAGTGATTTCCACAAACACACCGCCGACCCCATCCAGGTAAACCGCTTTCCACTCCATTTTTCAAGAAAACGGGGAAGATTTTCAAAACCGCCATTGTAGTAGTAATGGTCGGTTTCGATATTACCAGTCATGTATGAAACATTTACCACCGTATTGCTGGCGACCCGGTTGCTGACCGACCCCCAGCTTTTGGAATCAACCCAACTGTTGGAGAGAAAACTCACAGCATCAGCAAGAATGGCTGCCGGTTTCTTATTGGTGGAATTGAAATTACCCAGGGTGTACACAGGGTTTTCACTGGCAATAGTGAGTCCGCTTCCAAGCTCCGCGCCGTTTTTAACCCGTAAAGCCGGAAAATCCCTGGTCGGATCCTGGTCCGAATAATAGATGACTCCGTTTGGTGGTGCATACCCTTCACTGTAGAGCTTGCTTATATCCAGTTCCATAACATCAACATCTTTTTGGTCGCGTCCATCATGAAATTTGTTATCAGCAAAGGTGATAATACCCTTGGAGACCATATCTGCCGTTACATCGGTCCATACTCCCCCAACCAATTTGTATGCGGTGTGGTCGATAAATTTCAAGGTCGCTTTATGTTCATACGAATCGGAATTGCCGGTGCCGCGTTCAATCAACTTGTGCGGGTCACCACCGGCACCCCCGGAAAGAGGAAGATTGAGCGGTCCCTGACCATGGGTGGAATCCTGAACCCGTCCTTTCCACCAGGCAACCGAGGAGTCGTACCAGAATGGTCTCATGGAATCCAACCAGCCGAAACTACCTTTCATATTATGGTAATTACCGTCGGCATCTTTGATGAGTACATCTCCCTGCGATACCGTACCGGCTCCTTTACGACCATGATAAATATGTCCTGAGGCTGTTACGTAACTGTCCATTTTCAGGCTTGAACCTGACTGTATCCACATGTTTCCGTTGGAATGGACACGTCCCATCAAGGTCATATCGGGTCCCGGTGCGATTTCAAGGTCATCACCATAGAACACCGCAAACTGGAATATCGGTACTAATGCCGCCTCGAATGATTGCGACAATTCCACCGTTGCCCGTTCTTCGGGGTTTGTTGCCCGTGAGGTCATCGTAAATGATTTTACCAACGCATGAAGCCCGGCCAATGTACCGTTTGTCAGGACACGTCTGGTTGCCGGACCATCACTGACAGTACTATATACTACTGAGCAATTGTTGATGGTTGCTGTCCCTTCCGGCATCACTGTCGGAGGTGCCCCGGTACTGTCGTACTCTCTTTGTAGTAACGCTGCCGTTTTTTCCAAACCTGCTTCAGCGGCATAGAACGCTTTCATCTCTTGCAATTCATTACTTGCAATAGATAGCTCATCATCAGAAGTTGAAAGTGCCGCCATGCCGAGTAAGGTTAACATCACAACCATTATCAGGGCTATCAGGGCAGCAAAACCTCTCTCGTTATTAATTTTCTGTACCATAATGTAACCCACCTTTATAATCCAACATTACGTAGAAAGACCGATGTATTAAAAGTTCTATATCGATAGGGATCGTTTACCCCCCGGCTTTGTTCGTCATAGTCCGGGTTCGCCGAACGTGCCGTCACTGATATCAACACCTCCCTGATATCATCTGCGACAGCAGGGGCATCGAGTATCATACCATTTTTCATCCGATACTGAAATTGTAAGTCGGTGATATTATCGGCATATATCTGGGGGGGTTGCCCGATAAGTTTCATCATAAGTTTTGGATTGTTGGTGTCAGAAGTGTCGATATAAAACTTTATCTGGGTCATGGCTTCGACGATAGCATCTGCACTGTATGCTTTTGACAACGGCATGGTATTATGTTGCAGATGATTACTGCTCGTTTGTACATGAGTTATTTCAAACCATTCTCCACCGCCGGAATCCGGTTCAAAAATATAGACCCATTGCCCGTCGTAAAAACAGGAGACATCGGACCCGCATTTCAGTTCTGCTGATGGTTGCGGCATTGCAGCGGAAAGGAAGGTTTCACAGGTGTCCGAACGAAATGTCAACGTAATTGTATCAGGATTTGTATTTGCTGCAGTAATTGCCGGAACCCCCAACGGGGTGTCATACCCTGCCATACGGATGTTGCGGCAGAGTTCGTCAATGGATGCCCGGGCGCTTTGCTGAACTATTGTCAGATCGTCTTGTCGTATATAGTTATAATGCTGGGTGATATACAACTTGAAGATAGCGGTCGTTACAACACTCATAATAACCAACGCTATCATGACTTCAAGAAACGAAGTACCCGTCTCTTTATGTATTTTTTTCATTATAGTATGCATCACAGTCCCCTACACTGAATCAGTTTTTATATATGTTGTTATCGAGTTACTCACCTGGTTTGCTTTGATATCTTTCCAGGTAGCTACTATACTTACTTGCCGCAGGTGACTTCCGGCATCAGTTACGGTCCAGCTCAAAGCAACTCCATTGGTGGAATCGGTTCCGTCGGTCGGCATGGAAGTATTGCGAAGCTGCTCAAGCTTTTGCTGTAACAACTGAGAAGCAAGAGTCGCTTTGTTGGACCAGTCATTGCTATGAAGTGCAATCATAGCCATATTTAACAAGAGAATAAGTGCTATACTGATAATCACCATTGAAATGAGCACTTCCAGTAACGTTAACCCTTTTTGATTTCTCATAACCATATTCTTCATTCTCATATTTGTTGGTTGTTTTCAAAACAAACTGTAAATGATGTGCCACACACGGACAAAAGTAGAAGCAGACCATATTCTTTTCAGTAACCTGTTGATAAGCAATGCAATACAGCAGGCAGAGGAAAGGCGTTACGATGGTTCTGACTGCTATATTATATTTTTTTTGAAAAATAGATGGCCTTTTTTCGCCCGGTTCACCTATAGAATATGGGAAAATTCCTATATATTTCTTTGAAGCAGACTTGCATTTTATAATGGCAGTTTATCTTCACAAGCAGCTAATTCAATGGTATTAAATGACATAATATTATTATGCTATGTTATTGGCTGATAATAGTTATGTGTTTGTTGCTCAATAGATTTCTCCGGCAAAGATTGACAGTAGTCCCAGATTTGTCGTTATTATCTTCTGTGACAGTTTTAATATACATCTTGCTTTGCCTTATTTGGGGTTCAACGTGGATAGCTATCAAAATAGGTCTTTCTACCGCTCCTCCCATTTATTCATTGAGTTTTCGTTTTGGGCTGGCGATAGTTGTTCTGTTCGGGATTATCATGTACAGGAAACTCCCTCTGCCGAAAAAAATTTCTGATTGGTGGCGGTTGGGCGTTCCCGGCTTATTTATGTATGGAGCCAGCTATGCTTTTATCTATTTTGCCGAACAATATATCAATTCGGCTCTTACCTCGGTGTTGTTTTCCTCGTTTCCATTGTTTGTTGCTCTCCTTTCAATATGGTTACTGAAAGCGGAACGCCTGAGCTTGATTGCATGGGGCGGGTTGGTATTGGGTATGGTGGGGATAGGTATTATTTCCTATGATTCGTTGCAGACTTCCGGTGATTTATTTCGTGGTTCGCTGCTGGCTTTGAGTGGTTCTTTTGCGGCAGCATATGGGGTTGTTATCCATAAAAGGAGCTTTTCTGCTCATAATATCATTGTATCAGCGTTCATCCAAATGATTATGGGGTGGATTCCTCTTACCATATATGCCCTGTTGTTTGAGTCCTGGGCACAGTTGCAGTGGACCTCATCTACAATACTATCAATAGCTTATCTGGCAATACCGGGAACGGTGATAACATTTTTGGGGTATTACTGGCTTTTGGCTCGTACCCGGGCGGTCATTGTATCGTTAATAGCATTTATCATACCCCTGATTGCTATCCTCATTGGTGTTGTTGGTTTCGATGAGAGTTTATCGTTGAAAGTCGAAATCGGCACTATTTTGGTACTTGCTTCGGTACTAATGGTTGTCAAAAAAAAGCCCGTTCCGGTTGAATTTTCTTAACCTTATGTGGTATAAATATAATGAGCGGATTGCAGCCTGTTTATATGAGGTTGTTTTGTAAAAAAAACACCTCAAAAACTTGTCATGTCCGTCATAATGTAGTATATTGTTATACTTGCCAAGGATTTCGTTTCAACCTGATCTTTATTGCTTAGGCGAAAAGCTCAGGTTCCAGCCGGCTAGTCACCTACATTTGGTTAAGGTAGTGGAGAAACCTGCTTAGTCGGCGCAAGGGTCAAAGAAGAACCCCAGAAACGAATGGCTGATAAAGAAAGGAGGCCCCATATGAGCTTTTCGCTGAAAAGTACAGCGATTCGCAAAGAACGAAAAAGGGCGCGCTATATTCTCAATATAAATAAGATACCGCAGCTTTCTCCCGATGAAAAGATGCGCCTTGCCGAAGTGGTGAATAAGTATGCCTTTCGAGCTAATGATTATTACCTGAGCCTTATTAATTGGGATGATCCCAACGACCCTATTCGCAAACTGGTAATCCCCCGTATGGATGAGTTGAAAGAATGGGGGGAACTGGATGCATCCAATGAAGAGAAAATTACCGTGAGAAAAGGGGTACAGCATAAGTACGGTTCCACGGTATTGCTGCTTGTCAACGAAGTATGTGGTGCGTTTTGCCGGTATTGTTTCCGGAAGCGGTTATTCATGAATGGCAATGATGAAGTTACCTACGATATCCAACCTGGTATTGACTATATCAGGGAACATCCGGAAGTAAATAATGTCCTGCTGACCGGTGGTGACCCCTTGATTCTCCAGACACCAAAATTAAGAAAAATAATCAGTGCGTTACGGGAAATCGACCATGTTCGTATTATCCGTATCGGTTCCAAGATGCCAGCATTCAACCCGTTCCGTATTCTCAATGATGATTCCCTGCTGGAGATGTTACGGACCTATTCACAGCCGGACAGACGAATTTACCTCATGTGTCATTTCGACCACCCTCGTGAGTTGACTCCCGAGGCACGGGAAGCCATTCGCCGGGTTATTGATACCGGGGTGATATGTATGAATCAAAACCCGATTATTCGCGGTGTCTCCGATGACCCGCATGTGATGGCTGAATTGTGGAATGAGCTTTCTTATATGGGTGTTGCCCAGTACTATGTGTTCCAGGGTCGCCCGACTGCCGGGAACGCAGCCTTTGAAGTGCCTATTGTTGAAGCGTACCGTAAGATTGAACATGCGAAAAGACATTGTTCGGGATTGGCAAAACGGGTGAAGTTTGCTATGTCGCATGAATCGGGTAAAGTTGAGATTGTCGGGGTTGACCACCGTCATATTTACCTGAAATACCATCGGGCAAAATACAAACAGGATGAACAGCGGATGCTTGTCTGTTTACGTGACGACAAAGCCTACTGGCTCGATCAATTGCAACCGGCTCATGGGTATGAAAATGAATATTATACTGCGAGTTTGAATTTATACGGTTATTGTTAATAAGTCAGCATATATCAGGAAACCATTACCGCCGGAAATTGTTATTTTTCGGCGGTTTTTTTATCGTGTTACATTGGACGCAATCTACGAACTTTACTAATTGTGACTCCTGTTGACAGGATTGGTAAAAATGGATATACTCACGCTATGAATATATGGTTTATTATTAGAGGAGTATATGTCACATAAAGTTACTCTTATTCCCGGTGATGGTATCGGACCGGAGATTACGGAAGCGACCGTTCGTGTGATTGAAGCTGCCGGAGTTGATATCGAATGGGACAGACAGGAAGCCGGTATTCCCGCATTAAAAGAACACGGCGAAACAGTACCGAATCAACTACTTGACTCCATCAGGGAAAATAAAGTTGCATTGAAAGGTCCCCTGACCACACTGGTAGGCAAAGGCTTTCGTTCGGCAAATGTCCAGCTTCGGCAAAAGCTTGATCTCTATGCCAACCTGCGCCCGGTGAAATCTATTGGTGGGGTGCCCAGCAGGTATGATAAAGTTGACCTCGTTATTGTTCGTGAAAATACCGAGGATTTATATTCCGGTATTGAAAACCTGATTTCACCGGGGGTAACACAAGCTATCAAAGTAGTCACCGAGCGGGCATCATACTTGATTACCCGTTGGGCGTTTGAATATGCCCGAAGGCACAACCGTAAAAAAATCACTCTCGTTCACAAAGCTAATATCATGAAAGTATCCGACGGTCTTTTTCTTCGCATATTCGAGGAAGTCGCTAGGGATTACCCGGATATTACTGCTGAAGATAAGATTGTGGATGCCCTTTGTATGCGGTTGGTCATGGACCCCTCGGAATTTGATGTGCTCCTGCTGGGTAATTTGTTTGGAGATATAGTCTCTGACCTTGCTGCCGGGTTAGTCGGCGGACTGGGAGTAGTGCCGGGAGCAAATATTGGGGATGAATATGCTATCTTTGAAGCAGTGCATGGTTCAGCACCGGATATAGCCGGAAAAAATCTTGCCAATCCCACGGCGCTTATTTTTTCCGCACTGCTCATGCTTCGTCATCTCGGTGAGCACGATGCTGCTGACCGTATCTGGAAGTCGATAGTGGTAACATTGGCAATTGGACATCATCTCACCAGAGATCTCGGTGGTACCTGTTCCACGACAGAGTTTACCGATGCTCTCGTAAAGGAGATACAAAGCAGGAGCTGAGAGTATGCAGGAAAAAGGCCTGTTGTGTTGGAAATGCGGTAAACCGACCGGGATTGTCGATCGGGTCACACGCATGGATACTTGTGTGCACTGTATGGCAGACCTTCGGTGTTGCCGGGGATGTCGGCATTTTGATCCGAACAGCCATCTGCAATGCCGGGAGCATATAGACACCCCGGTACGAGATAAAGAGAAAAACAATTTCTGTGATTATTTTCAAATGCGCGATGCGGTCAAACGTCCCGGTGGTATTCACGCTCCGACGAACAGCAAGGAAGACCTGAAAAAGAGGTTCGATGATTTGTTCAATGATTAACTTCCTTGTCATAGTCAAGGAAATATCAATTCAGCTGTTGCAGTTATCCTTTTGCCCGCAGGGCATCGACTATCCGTAACCGGGAAGCTTGTACGGCAGGTAAAAATCCTCCGGCAATCCCCATGACCACCGCAAATATCAATGAACCGATAATAATTGACGGTGACACTTCAAAAGAAAATGCCAGCTCGGCGAATGTATCCCAGTTTGTTGTCGAGACTTCAAAAAACCGTAAAAACGAAGCCAGAAAAATACCGATTACTCCCCCAGTGAATGACATCAAAACAGACTCGGCTAAAAAAGTTAGCAGAACAGTGCTTCGGGTAAACCCCAGCGCCCGCAGGGTACCGATTTCCCTGGTGCGATGAGCAACGGTTGTGTACATGGTTATCATCGCTCCGACAATAGCACCCAGGGAAAAGACAATGCTGATGACCGTTCCCAGAATATTGATAAATGTTGTCGTTATACGTGCCTGCTCGGCGTAATATTCCTTTTCCCGATGTACTTCAACCGTCAATCTTGGGTCTTGCTCAAGACGGGCTTTCATCGCTTCGAAATCCCCCGGAGCTTTCAGTTGCATGGTTAAGGACGAAAAAACCGGACGACCAAAGGCATCCATAAGCTGGTTGACATCGCCCCACAACTCCGATTCGAACCCGGAACCCTCCGCCTCGAAAATCCCGACTACGGTCCAGTCGCGCATTCCGAAACGAACCGTTTCACCAAGACCGCATCCCTGAAATGTCTTTGCCACTTTGGCTCCCGCGATTATTTCCGAGGTCCCTTCGTGCCACATGCGTCCTTCCACTATGTTAACAGTCGGACGTACTTTCAGGGACATCGGGGTAACCCCTCTTACAGGGACATTACTGGGTTCATTGCTGTTGCGTTTCGGCTGGTTGATGAGCACAAGAATTTCATTCGTAAAAATCGGAGCGCCGGCGGTGTCATGAGCTATTGCCGGGTCGGCTTTGACAATATTGGCGATATCACGGGGAAGGATTGACTGCACCTCGGTTTGTGAAGCTCTTCGTATCACAATGACATTGTCATCGGAGCCGGTATCGACAAGGGTTTGCTCCAATCCGTGAGAAAGCATCAGTACCGCGGCGAAAACAAAAACAACCAAGGCAACCCCGAGCATACTGAATAACGAGGTCAACTTACGGGCAATGATATTCTTGTATGAGTAACCGAAAAGCAAGTGCATGAATTATTCCTCAATCAATAACCCGCAACCCATCCACAATTGGTGTTTTCACTGCTTTGAAAGTAGGAAAAACAGCCGCCAGGAACCCAACGACAATTGCAGATGACATTCCAAGAATCAACGTTACTACTGACAGGGGAAAGGTGGGGAAAAAGTGCCCTAACGCTGTTCTTACCAAAGGCATTACCGGGAACAAAGTGATAACAATTCCAAGCAATCCACCAAGTATTGCAATGAACAACGATTCCCCGAAGATAAGTCCGACAATATGAACCGGTCGAAACCCGAGTGTTTTCATCACTGCATATTCCGGCACTCGTTCCCGGGCGGTCATCGCCATCGTGTTTGCCAGAACAAGCAGGATAATACCGATTACAAGAATTGAAATAATTCGTAAACCAATAATGATAGAACTCGCCATGGATACGAATGACAAATTGAATGCTTCCTCGGTTTCTGTTTTTGTCTCTGCCATGGAATTATCAAATAAACGGTCTATTTTTTCTGATATTATCGCCGCTTGTGATGGGTCATTAATCCAGATGATAAACCACCCCACTTGTCCGGCACGGACCGGGGTTTCTTTGCGCATCCGTTCATCAAGATAATCATAACGGAAAAACCATTGTGTTTCATCGGTGGTTTCTTTTGCCCCGGTATAAATGCCGCGGATTACAAAATCCCATTCCCCGGGATAAATAGTGCCGGTTAAGCGGATTGGGTCACCCACCGACCAGCCAAACCGATCCGCCAGTTTACGACCGACAAGTGCGGCATTGCGTTCGGAGAGAAATGCTTTCATTTCATCTGTCGGAACGATATATTCAGGGTACATATCGAAGAAAGTATCTTTATCGACAGCTATTTGTGGAAAAAAGTTCTTCGCATCAACGTATATGCCACCAAACCATTGTGCCCATGAAACCCCGGTTACTCCGTCAATCCTGGCTATTTTATCTCGATACGATAACGGGAGAGTGAAAATAATCGATATGGCATTTCGGGTAATCAAGCGGTTGGGCGAGGAAGCCGCCACACCCGAGTACCAGGCATCAATCGAATAACGAATAACGGAAAATGCCATGACGGCAATAGCCAAACCCAGAATAGTCAGCGAAGAGCGTAATTTATGACGACCGGTGTTTCTGAATATCAACTTGAGCAGTTTCACGCTGTTTCCAGTTCTCCCTTGTCAAGTCGGTGAATTACCCGGGCATGTTCCGCAGCGCGGGGATCATGGGTGACCATCGTAATTGTTTTGCCGAAGTCTTTATTCAGTTGTGCCAGTAAATCCATAATTTCTTCAGCCGACTGTTTGTCGAGGTCGCCGGTCGGCTCATCAGCAAGGATAAGGTCCGGGTCGGTGACAATGGCGCGTGCGATTGCTACCCGCTGTTCCTGTCCGCCTGATAACTGGTTCGGGTAATGTTTCATCCGGTCAGCCAACCCAACTATTGCCAGGGCTGTTTCGACCTGTTTGTGCCGTTCGGCGCGGCTGAGTTTTGTCAAAAGCAGGGGCAGTTCCACATTTTCAAATGCAGTCAGGACCGGCATCAGGTTATAAAACTGAAACACAAACCCGATATGTCTGCTTCGCCATCGTGCCAAATCACCTTCCGACAAGGTTGATAAATCTTCATGTTCAAAGATAACTCTTCCCTGCGAGGGGCGGTCGATTCCCGCTATCAGGTTTAACAATGTCGTTTTTCCCGAACCGGATGGTCCCATGAGAGCAACAAATTCCCCGGTGAGGATTTCCAAATTAATATGATGCAGAACCGGTATTTCTATGCTGTCCCGCCAATACGATTTACTGACATCTTCCAGTTTCACAAGAGTCTCAGCCATTGGGTTACCTCGCACGGTTATCTTGAGATTTCAATTTTTTGACCGGACTGCAACTTGCCCGGCGGACGCAGGACCACTTGTTCCCCTTTTGTTATCCCACTGAGTATTTCCGTCACATTTCCCAGTTTGCGACCCGGCTCGATTTTCCGGAGGGTTACGTAATTTCCCTGTACAACAAACACAACTTTGGCATTATCTCGATTGGTGATAGCATCGTTCGGGATAACCAGTACCGGTTTTTCTTCACCGGCTGTACCAGATGAATCGGGCACAAAGAAATTAATCCGGGCTGACATTTCCGGCAGTACCCGGCTGTCTTTTTTGAGAAACGCCACTTTGGTCAATACAGTTGCGCGTGTTCTGTCGGCGGTGGGTACGATTTTCTTGACATATCCTTTGTACCGGATATTCGGATAGGCATCGAGGATGATTTCACATGGCTGGTTGACAAACACCTTGTGAATATTCGACTCGGAAACATCGGCTTCGACTTCCAAGGAATTCATATCGGCTAATGTGACAACTGAGCCTTTTGATGATACCGACGATGCAAATGGTGCGACAATTTCACCAATATCGGCGTTTTTACTGAGAATCGTACCGTTAAACGGTGCTTTGATGAATGTATTATCAAGTGCTACTTCCGTAGCCTGTACCGCTGCCTGTGCGGCGGCAACTCCCGCAACCGAACGTTTATACGCTGCTTCGGACAGTTCCAGTTCCGCTTCGGTAATGGAACCCGAATGGTACAAGTCAACCGCTCGTCGATAACTCCGGCTGGCTTCGAAAGAGTCTGCCTCTGCTGCCATCAGTTCGGCGCGGGCTTGCTTGAGATTTGCCCTGATGTCGGCATTGTCCAACTCGGCAATGACTTGACCGGTAACAACCGTATCACCCTCTTCAAACTCAAGGGAGATAAGCCTGCCTGTTCCTTTCGATGCCACCTCTGCTTTCCGCTGAGCAACAACATACCCGGTGGCGACCAATGTTGCTTCTGCTTCCGAACCTTTCAGTAATGTTGCCGTGGCAACACTCACTTGAGTTGCCGGGGTTATATCTTCTTTGAATTTGACATAAACAATACCAAGAAGAAGAAGAACTACCGCCCACACCACCCAGCGCCACTTTTTACTGGAAGGGCGATCAGAATTTTTCTTATCTTTTGGTATTCGCAAAGATGAGACATCCGGGCGTTTATTCGTTTCATCCATATATCATACTCAAACATACCATTGTTTTTCAACTTTCCCGTTCGGGGCATTTTAGAGATATAAACGCAGGTTGTAAAGAGTTGTTTCTAATTATGTGATATATGCTGTTCGATAATTTCTACTGCGGGATATAGAACGTTGTTAGTCAGGACCTTTATGGTCCTGACTTCATAACTCGTTGTCATTACTGAATAATTTCGGAGCACAACAGCGGCGTTGGACCTCCCTGCCATAGCGTAGCAACTAAATACGTAAGATCAGCGACATCAATATCTCCGGTAGGGGTGCCATCGATATTTGCTTCTTCCGGGCATGGGGGAGCACTACCTCCCTGCCATAAGAAACTCACCAGGTATGTTACATCAGCGACATTCGGTTCATCACCTCCAACACCATCGACATTACCGCGCATTCCTTTGCAACATTGCTGGCTGATGAGGGTATCGTATATGGCAGATACGTTACTTGCTGCACTGGCGAGATCAGATAGTGAGTCACCCGCAAGGTATGCAAACGCAACTGTATCTGCCTGTCCCGGGGATAACAGTATCGGTCCCACTGTCAGTAATTGTACAAGATCCAAGCGGGCGTTAGCATAGGTAGTGGCTGAGCCGAAACTGTCTGTCAGGGCATTATATTTTTCAACCTCGGTTAATCCTTCGGGGTATGATACCGTTGCGCCGGTGGTTGTCCATGCCGATGCCAGCGGACCATCGAGCACCTTCATGCCCCGGTATCGTGAGAGAGTGGTGCCATTATTATATGCCATCCATATCAGGCTGTCGGTATTGTCCCATCCCCCGGCATTTAATGAATACGAAATAAGGTCCCAGTCGTTATATACACCCACATGGATATTGGTAACAGGAAAGGGGTTGGTGTTTGTTATGATATAACGTAAAATAATAGAATTATCATTTGGGGCGGATTGAAAAGCAAACGACTGCTGGGTTATCTGCAACCCAATCGGTGATTCCGCTCGTGAATCGGAAAATACCGCGTATGTTTCTTCATCCGCAATCGTTCCCGGTGCATAGAACTGCATATTTCCTCCGGGAGATACTGCAAAGTCACCATCAGGTTCGCCAATAGCATTACGGACACCATCAGAAACACTGTTGACACCGGTACCGATAATCAATCCACTTTCATATAAATCATTAATACTGCCATTGAAGGTAAACCCCACTCCACCGGCGGGGAAAAATGAATTTGGACCCATTCCATACGTACCATAGTTGGAAACTGTAAACTCAATATTGTTTATTGAATGCGTTGCCATCATGCGCTTTGTTGGCGGTTCCACTATAAAGTACAATTTGGCAGCTTTCTGATAAGCGCCATCTCCCGTGATGGTAAAATCCAGTGAGAGCACACTTCCTTCGGTAATAGTATCCGAAACGATAACACGAATGATATCACTCGAACGAACGGTATCCCCCTCCGCTATGGTTCCGAAGAAGGCACTACCATTCAGAACGGTCAATGAGGGGTTACTTCCGGTAATAGTTGCCGATACTCCCGTGACCGTACTCCCGATATTTTGAAGGACCACTGTTCCGCTAACCGTAGCACCCGGTGCTATGGGGGCATGGTCGAATGCGTACATGCGCACGTTCGGACTGCTGTTCGATGAAGAGAGTGCATTCAGTGCTGACACGCAATCTATAACTCCCCACCCAAAGTCATTGTTGGGCAGGCTGTAGCCATGATCAAGCGCACTGGTCAGGATAGCGGTTTTGATTTCATCTACGGTGGCGTTCGGGTTTTTCTGACGCAACAATGCTACCAGACCGGCAACATGCGGAGCAGCCATCGAGGTGCCGCTGAGCTGCAAGTATCCATATCCCGGGACAGAAGAACGAATTGCCTGACCGGGGGCGGTCACATTTGGCTTGACAGCTCCATTACAATCGGACGGTCCTCGTGAAGATGAGGTCCAGATGGTAGGGGGCGTGCCAAGAACTATCGCACCGGCTGCAAAGCAATCAAGAGAATCAAGCGCTCTGTTTGCCGGGTTCCGCAGTGTTTGTGCTCCCGGACCTTCATTTCCGGCAGCAAAAACATTGACAATCCCCAAGGCTTCGAGGTTATCTATCAAATCATAAAAAACATTCATACAGCCGATATTGGCAACTCCCCAGCTATGGTTGACAACATCAGGGACATCGGCAACCGTGTTCGGATCGCCATCGGGATCAGCCGCCCATTCAAAGGCATCAATTATCGACGCCCCGGGAATATCAATCACTGCCGCCGAAATCCACTTTGCCTCGGGGGCGACGCCAATCGTATCACCGGCAGCATCGTCGTGTCCGACTAAAATCCCCATCACGTGGGTGCCATGACTGGAAGAGCTGCCGCTAATCGTATGTGGAAATGATTCCCCGTCGCGCGGGTCAAACCATGCTGCCGCAGAATCACCATCCAGACCCTTCCAGTTTTCTGCTAATGCCGGATGATCACCTTCAATACCGGAGTCAAACGAACAGATAATTCGTCCGGCACCGGTGTACCCCATTTTCCAGGCGCTGTCTGCCCTGATAAATTGCAGGTTGGGTTCAACTCCGGCGGTAGCTTCTGAAACAAGCGCATCTGCTTTCAGAGGTTCAATAAGTGTTATTTTCGGCACCGGGTAAATCATATCAATGTCGCTCCGGTCGGCTAATGTTGCCAGTTGACCGGCGGCGACTTGTGCTTCGATGATATTTCCAAGCCAGTGCGTTTTTATCTGTGAAACCATACCCTGCTGTTTTAACTGACGCAGTTTTGCCAGGACATTACGCTGGCTTTGCAGGTTATTACTTTTCAAGCGATCTATCACGGCGGCATGGCGCTCCTGCCGGGTGGCGGCAAGACTATGCACTTCTGCTTTTAACTGCTTGACTGGTATCGTACGGGGAAGTTTAATCCAAACCGGGATGAGTTCATTTGAAGAGGTTCGGGTTATTTGTTCCTGTAAAGAAGTATCAAGTGTGCCTGACCATCCTGAAAAATGGAATAACAACAACAGGATTGCAATAGAAAGAATACTATTTTTTATGTTCACGGTTACTCCTATGGTTCAATGGCATGACTTATATCCATGCCTGATATAGTACATTAATCGACATATAAACGTATTGCATAAACGGTTTGACCATTCAACAGCTCTAAAAATAACATAGTATCTTGTTTTTTCCAAATAATTTGAGGATATTCGCAGTAGGTAGGATTTTGATGGTTGGTATGGAAAGGACATAGTATATGGGTAATCAAAACCAGCTTTCTACTGAAATAATGCAGGCGATGCTCACGGATTTTGCCAAGAACTGGCTGGCGCATGATGGGTTATGGTTTCAGGCGGTGGAACGACAATTCGGAATCGACAAAGCAATCGAACTGGACCGGGAAGCATGGGAACGATTTACTGTCATAGAAGCAAAACGTATTATGAAACGCCATAATATCCCGGAACAGGGGGGATTGGAAGCTTTGAAAAAGGCACTTGGTTTTCGGTTGTACGCATTTATTAATACTCAGGAAATTCGCAATGAAACGGAATCATCATTTGAATTTTACATGGTTGATTGTCGGGTTCAGTCAGCCCGTCGTAGGAAAAATATGACCTTGTTTCCCTGTAAATCGGTTGGTATTGTCGAGTATGCAGGTTTTGCCCGAACCATTGATTCCCGCATACAAACCGAATGTATTGCCTGCCCGCCCGACCCCGAAGCCGGGAAAGAGTTCTATTGCGGTTGGCGTTTCTTTCTTGAGTAGTAACAAGTAAATATGGTGCTGTGAACAACTCACAGGGTATGATGGTATAATCATTTATGTTGCCCGATGAGGACTCATGATGTACTGTTCTTAATATGTTTTGGGTATTTAGAAAAATCTGGCAACAATTAAACGCTGCCCAAATTGCCGCTCTCGGTTTTGTAGCCGTTATTCTCATTGGCACGGTGCTCCTGATGCTTCCGGCAGCAACTGTCGGGCAACCGTTAAGTGGAGTTGATGCACTCTTTACCGCGACCTCGGCAACCTGTGTCACCGGTCTTATCGTAGTCGATACCGGCACCAAGTTTACTTTTTTCGGTCAACTGGTTATCCTGTTGCTTATTCAGATTGGCGGGTTCGGGATTATGACCCTCTCGACATTTATCCTGTTTGTTATCGGGCGGAAAGCCTCTATCCACCTGAGCGCCGGGGCGGGTGGCTCTTTTTTGAAACTCCGTCGATATTCTCTCAGTGAACTTCTTCGGAAAGCGTTACTACTTACTTTTGGGTTTGAATTTGTGGCGTTTGTTATCCTGTTTTTCAGGTGGAGTAACGACTTTCCCACCGGACAGGCGGTATGGTATGCGGTGTTTCATTCGGTATCGGCGTTTTGCAATGCCGGGTTTTCATTGTTTCCGGACAGCCTGATACGATATGTCAACGATCCCATTATCAATGTTACGATTATGCCGCTTATTATTACGGGAGGAATCGGGTTTTACGTGTTGATTGATCTCTGGGATACTATTCGTGGGCACGAGGACCCGGCGAAACGGCGGGTAAGTTTTCATACGAAAATCGTGTTGAGCATGACTCTATTGCTTATCATTGGTGGTAGTGTACTTTTTTATATGTTGGAATATCGTCATAATCTTGCCGGTTTGGGGATGACAAAAAGTATTTTACCGGCGTTGTTCCAGTCGGTCACCGCCCGTACCGCCGGTTTTAACACAATGGATTTCCAGAATCTTTCCAATGCCAGTTTGTTTCTCATTGCTATGCTCATGTTCATTGGGGGAGCGCCCGGTTCCATGGCTGGCGGGGTGAAAGTGACAACCGTCGGGGTACTGTTCATTGTTGCCATCTCCCGTTTGAAAGGCGCCAGAACCCCTTCTATTTTTGGTCGTTCACTGACACGGGGAGATATCGAACGCGGGGTGTCACTGATACTGATTTCCGGTACATTAATCGCCATTGTGGTGTTGGTACTCTTAATGACCGAGTTGGGCAGTGTTCCCCATGCGGAGAGTCGGGGGATGTTCATGGAACTGGTCTTTGAATGTGTTTCGGCATTCGGAACCGTGGGGCTTTCCACCGGCTATACCTCGCATCTCACTCACACCGGGCGTATTATTATCACCTTGTTGATGTTTATCGGGAGATTGGGACCATTGACTCTGGTTTTTGCCATGCAGCGACGGAAACCAAGCTCACCGATAAAGTATCCCGAAGAACGGATAATGATTGGATAATAACCAGTTGTAATAGAGAGGTCGCCGACTATGGCTCAGATTGCAGTAATAGGAATGAGCAGTTTTGGATATTACCTTGCAAAAGCACTCTCCGAGCAGGGATGCGAAGTCCTTGCCATAGATCAAAACGAAGCTGCTATTGATGGTATCAAAGCGTATGTCTCCAAATCAGTTGTTGCCGATGCCACCGACCAGCGAATGATGCGTGAACTGGGGCTGGCAGATATGGATTCGGTGGTTTTGAGTTTAGGCTCAAAACTGGAGTCATCTATTCTGGCGGCAGTGCATCTACGGGAACTGGGAGTAAACAATATCGTGGCAAAAGCGATGACCGAAGACCACGCCAAAATACTTGAGCTGCTTGGTGTGCAACGGGTAATTTTTCCCGAGCGGGATATGGGGTTGCGTATTGCCGCATCGCTTACCGGTTCCAATGTCGTTGATTACCTGCCGTTTGATGCCGAGTTGTCTATCATGGGTATCACCCCGCTGGAAGAAATGGTCGGCAAGACCCTGGCGGAACTGGACTTCCGAAACAAGTACGGATGCCAGGTCCTGGCTATTAAGGTTGGCGGGTTAAACGGCTATACGGTTATCCCCACCCCTGAAACAAAAATAAGCGACAACCACCTGCTCATTATCATGGGGAAGAACGAGGAACTGAAGAAATTCAACAAACAGTAAACCTGTTGCTATGTGTTGGGGACAGGATAGGTTGATGTGATAAAAGTCTTCTCTGTCTATATTGGAAAAACCGGAATAGCACCTTGCATCACCGTGCTATTATCATACGGATTCATTCATCTCCCCGATAATGTGCAATCCTTCCAGGGTAAGAAACGGGGCAACTTGTTGTATATACCGGGAGTGTTTATCCATGTCGGTTGACAGCCCACCGGTTGCTACGACATTGCACACCTTAAAGTTGTTCTCTTTAATAATGTGTTCGATAATATAATCAATCCCTCCAACAGTGCTGTAAAACAACCCGGCTTGCAATGCTGCAGCAGTTGATTTTCCTACTACGTACTTTGGTTGTTCAAAGGGAACCTCGAACAACTGGGCGGTATGTTTTACCAGTCCGCCAATGGCTGTTTTGGGACCTGGGATAATCAATCCACCGATAAAAACAGCATCGTTGGTAACGACATCAATCGTGGTAGCAGTGCCGATATCCACCACAATCACAGCTTTCTTATACCGGTTGTATCCAGCAACGGCATTGGCGATACGATCAGCACCGATTGATTCGGGGGTATTGATGTCGATAGTAATCGGAAGTGATATCTCATGGGTTACAAATATCGGTGTATGGCTGAGCTGTTTCTGTACTGCCGCGGTAAACGGCTGGTTCAAAATCGGTACCACGCTGCTGATTACTGTTTTTTCAATTTGGGTTGAGGTGATGACTCCCTGTGACAATAAATCGCTGAGAACACCTTCTATCATTTCAGTCGGGTACTGCTGAATAGTTGGCACTCGCAGTGATGTTACCACTGGCACAGTGGTATTTTCTTTTATTGTCGCTTTTGCAAGAACAGCTAAAACAATATTCGTATTTCCAATATCAACTGCCAGTACCATACCGTGAATATAACAGTAATGGTTGCGTTCGTCTATGAGAAAGGCGAGGAATGTTATCCTCGCCCTGAGAAACGGATATCTTTTTTACAAATACGTTACTCAGAATTGACAAGCTGAGCCATCATCCACCAGAATGCTTTCCCTTTGCGATAACAGTTAAAGCAGTGAGAGTGAGCACATCCTCCACATGATTCACAGTTATGTGTTTCGCACCAGTCGGTACACCATCCACAGGCATCGGTTTCATCAGGATAGTAGGTGCCATCGGGATCATAGCTTTCGATATCAGCAAAGTCGAAGAGGATTTTATTATTATTGGCGCAGTAGGTTCGTATCTGGTTGTTTCGTTGGTACAGGTTGCCATCGGGACCGGTGCCGTCAAGATGCCCGGTCATATAGATGAATATGACATTAGGATAATCTGCTTCGAGGGTATTCATCGCTGAGAGATATGTATTTATTCCGTCCTCGGTATTATCGGAGCAGCCGCCACACCAAGACCACATCACGACATTATAATCGGGATGGCTGTCGAGCCACTCACGAGTCGGTGCTACCCATGAAGTGTCGCCGTTGTGAACGAGGTCACCCCCGGTTTCATGAAAAGTGGGTTTTGCATATAACGTATTTTCCGATGCCAGCATATTCAAACCACTGATAATCTGGCTGCCATGAGAAGTGTGCCCGTAGAAAATTTTATAGGTCGATTGGACAAGCTGGAAAACCGAATCCGGTATCTGCTCAAAACTATCCGCACTGATATGGTTTGCGACAACAAGGCTGGTGGTGTCGTTATTGTTATTATTGTTGTTATTATTGGTACTGTTTGTCGTGTTGTCATCACTGCATCCACCGGCAAAGAGCAAACATGCCAGCATCATAATACTTATCGTACTTCCTATTGCCCGGATATTCATAGTAGTTGGTTCCTTTCATAAAAGAGGAGTATTACAACCATATATATACCTATCGGTCACCGGAAAAGCGATAATTAATTATTTATTATAATGCGGTGAAGTTTTATTCTGCCCGATGGAATGTTTTTTGCGGAATAAGAATTTGATGGTATATGTTATCTCGTTATGGGGAAACATCTTCTTCTGCTATTTCGTAAAACTTCCCTGTTGCTTTTGCCATGATATTATTATCCTGCGTGAGGTGTGCTTCCAGCAGATAGAAAGGAGGATGGGGTTTCTTAATCCTGGCGGTTACTTTGACCATTTTGCCGGTAGCGACAGGTTGGTAAAAACGGATAGATAACTCCCCGGTTACCGCAGTAATCCCTTGAGCAAATAAGCAGTTGGTCATAGCGCCGTCCAGCAAGGAAGAAATAATCCCGCCATGAAGTTGCTTATCGTATCCCTGGAATATATCTGCACATGGAAACACACCTTCAACGCAGTTTTCTCCACAGGCAGAGAACTGTACTTGCATGCCCCGACTGTTGTCAGGGCTGCATACATAACAGTTGGCGTGTTTTTTCTGTTGTTCCTTTTTTAAAATTTTATTTCGAACTTTAATGGTCACAGGCATTCATCCCTGATTGCAATGTACCGTTGAGATATGCTTCTACAATTTCTTCCGGTGGCAGTACCGGGGCGCCGATTATCACTTCTACCCCTTTACTTTGAAACATATCAATGGCGCGGGCTCCTATTCCACCCGCAATAACAAGATTGCAACCCATTTTATTTAGCCATGCCGGTAATACACCCGGTTCGTGAGGAGGAGGAGTGAGAAATTCTGTTGCAAGAACTTCCTTTTTATCCGGGTCAACGTCAACAATTGCAAATTCCCGGCAATGCCCGAAGTGAGCACTCAGTAAACCATCTTCTGTCGGTATGGCTATTTTCATGTTATCCTCCCAGATATTGTTACAATGTATCGAGTGATTGTATCTGTGTCTTATTTCTGCCTGGTAATGCTTGTAATTCGTGTTCGAGATTATTCCATAAGGTTCTTATATGTTCCCCTGCTCCTTTACCCGTAAACTCCACAACCGATATTCCCTGCAATTGCGCCTGGGTGACCGCAACATCGAATGGAATAGTCCCCACGATTTTGATTTGCCTTTCCTTGGCAAATGTTTCAATTTTTCCAGTCAAGTCGGTATTGATATCATACTTGTTGATAACAAGTCCTGCCGGTACTCGAAAATGTTCCGCCAGTTCGAGCAGGCGTTCCAGATCGTGAAATGCCGACAGTGATGGCTCGGTGACAATCAGGATATAGCTGGCGCCGGTAATGGTTGAAATAACCGGACACCCGATTCCGGGAGGACCGTCAATAAGAATAAGGTCGTAGTTTTTTTCCAAGGCGATATCTTTTGCTTTCTGTCTTAAATGCGAAACCAGCTTACCGGAGTTGGTTTGGGCGACTCCCAGATGGGCATGAACCAGCGGTCCGTATTTTGTATCGGAAAGGAACCACTGACCGGTGACAATTTCACTAAAGTTGATTGCCTGCTCCGGACAAAAATGGGCGCAGACACCACACCCCTCACAAGCTAACCGGTCAACCCAGAATCGTTCCCAGCCGTCTATGGGTGCATGATGGATAGCATCAAACCGGCAGTAACTCGTACAAACACCACAGGCACTGCATGTATCGTTGTCGATTGTGGCAAGGCTGCTGCCGATAAAATCATGTGTTTCCTTTAAGGATGGTGTTGTAAGTAAATAAAGATCCGCAGCATCGACATCACAGTCAACTATCACGTTCTTTTTTGCCAGTACCGCCAGTGACCCGACCAGGCTTGTTTTTCCCGTACCACCTTTACCGCTGACTATTACCAGTTCCAGCATAGTTCACCTGTTGAGTAATGTGTTGATACAATTCATCCATCATGGTGAGATACCGGTTCCCTACGGTTGTTATCAACTCTCCGCGGGAATACGCCGTGGCGATATTCCTGTCAAAGGGAATGCGAAGCAGGATACCGAGACCTTCCAGATGACAATAATCCTCAACTTCGGCATTGCCGATATCAGCGCGATTGATAACCACTCCATGCGGAACACCGATTTCCCTGACCATTTCGACCGCCAGTTTGAGATCATTCAGTCCAAAAGGAGTCGGTTCGGTAACGAGGATAACAAAATCAGTATTGTTGATTGCTTCAATCACCGGACATGAAGTACCGGGTGGGGCGTCAATGATGGTAACATCCATATCAGATTCGGCTTTCCGCAACGCTTTGATGACAGGAGGCGATATCGCTTCTCCGACAGTAAGCCGTCCTTCATAAAACCTGACACCCCTCCCGACTCCATTTCTTATTTGTCCGACAGGCTGCGGCACTTCCGTTATGGCATGTTCAGGACAAACCTCGTAACAGCCGCCACAACTGATACAGAGAGAAGGAAACACCATAACCTTGTTGCCAATAACGGCAATGGCATTGAATTGACATATCTCGGCACACGCACCGCACAAGTTGCATTTGTTATGATCAACTTCCGGAATAAGTACCGTTACATCAGCAGTATGTTCTATTTCCGGCTTCAAAAAGATATGTCCGTTTGGTTCCTCGACATCAGCATCGAGATAAGTGACACGCTGTCCTTTTTGAACCAGTGCTACCGCCAATCCGGTGGCTACTGTTGTCTTACCGGTTCCGCCTTTACCGCTGGCAACAGAGATAATCAATATGTGTTTCCTCCTTGCGTATCATCGTGACATCTTTACTCCACACTTGGGACAGGTCATTTCAATACAGGGAACCCCCTGCTTGTGGGGAA
>JAJRZL010000170.1 GCA_024275255.1 Candidatus Zixiibacteriota bacterium
ATCAATAAATCCAATGGCGGTTCTTTCAGCGAAGAGAATAAAGAAAGTCTCGAAATGCTCCTGAACTTCGTGGCAGTAGCAATTGATAATTCAAATCTCCTGCAAGCCAGGCTCAAACAGCAAAAAGTAGAGCAGGAAATGGCAATCGCCCGACAAATTCAGGGGACCATTTTACCTCAGGATATAGACAGCATTCCCGGAGTTGATATCGGGGTAGTGTATGTCCCGGCACGGGAAGTGGGAGGAGATTTTTACGAGGTTCATAATGTCGATGACACTCATTTCTTTGTTGTTATCGGTGATGTCTCCAATAAAGGTGTCCCGGCAGCTCTTATTATGGCTGCGGCATCGGGAATTATGAAATCGGTAATCACTGCTCAACCGGATATCAGTGTCAGTGACCTGGCATCGAAACTGAATGATTTACTTGTTGAACATATTATTAAAGACAGGGAAATGTTTGTTACCCTGTTCTTTGCGAAGTTTGACCTGGAACAAAATGTTCTCACCTACTGCAATGGCGGTCATGTTCCGGGATTGTTCTGGGATAGCCAGAGAAAAGAAGTTTGCGAGTTGGCGGAAGGAGGACCGATTGTCGGGCAATTCCCAAGTATCCCGTTTCAAGAGGGGGAACGGAAGCTTAACTCTGGTGATAAACTGTTCGTTTTCACTGACGGGTTAACGGAAGCCGAGGATAAGCATGGCACCATGTTTGGCAGAGAACAGGCAATGAAAATCCTTGCTTCGGGGGCAGACTTGAGTCCGAAAGAGTTTTGTCTGAATGTTCGAAAATTTGTGGAGGAATTTACCATTGGCTCATCTGAAGAATCACATGATGATTTTACCATATTACAAGTACAGGTTAATTGATTATGGCTGTTTATAATATGATATACAGCTCTGTCTCCGAGTCAGAAGAAAAAATGCTTGATGAGTTACGAGCTATCTTATTAAAGCATGATATTGACGGTTCGCTTCATTATGCTATTTCACTGGTTCTCTCCGAAGCATTTACCAATGCCCTGGTTCATGGAAATAAAAAAGACCCGCGGCGAAATATCATTATCAAACTTGCTATTAATGATACTGAGGTTTGTGCCGAAATAGAAGATGAGGGACAGCATGGGTTGGAATACATAAAACGAAGGCAGCCGCCTGATTTATTATCAGAGGGGGGACGGGGAATTGATTTGATGGAGCTTTATTCGGATTCTGTGGAATTTACAGAAACACCAACCGGGGGTCTTAAAGTATCATTTCAATTCAGCCGAAAAAGTGAAAAAGAGACAAATGTAAGTAAATATATTTAGTTCGGAGGAAATCATGGACTTTACTACGAGAGAAGAAAATGGTGTGACCATCATGAATCTCGAGGGGCGGCTTGACCTTGCCAGTGGTTCAGCCTTGAAAGAACATGTTAAGAAACTCTTTGAAGAAGAAAAAACATCCATTCATCTGAATTTGGAAAATGTGGAATTTATCAACAGCTCCGGGTTAGGAGCTCTGGTTTCGACGATGAAAGAAGCGCGGATTCGTAAAGGTCGGCTGACTCTTTCGAATCTTGCTAATTATGTGCAGGAGATTTTTGAGATAACACAGTTGTCGCATATCTTTGAAATCTACCCGACTGAAAAGGAAGCAGTTAATTCATACAGTCAGGCTGCTGTTGCCAAATAACGGCTTGTCTGACAATCAGGGGTGTAAATACATGGCTGATGATGTAAACATTATAGGTGAACTGCTGAACCAACTGCAATCTCCGGATTTCTTTGAGCGGGAAGAAGCTGTTAAGAAACTCGGGTCTTTTGATAGTGATGAAGCCATCGCAGGACTGGTTACAGCGCTGGATGATCCTGATCTTGGTATCAGGGAATTAGCGGCGGATTTTCTCTCGAAAACAAATAGTCCGATAGCCGCTCAGTTGCTGATTCGTTTTCTTGGGCATGATGATATCGGCACCAGGAATCTCGCTGCGGAAATTCTGGTAAAACTCGGTTCGGTAGCTGTTGACCCACTTGTAGAAAATCTTGTCGATGAGGACCATGATATAAGGAAGTTCATCGCTGATATCCTGGGGCTTATCAAGGACAAGCGGGCGACTAAACCGCTTTGTGAGAAAATCTGGGATGACAATATCAATGTCGGAGTTTCCGCGATTGAAGCTCTTGGCGAAATTGGTTCTCCGGAAGCCATACCGGATTTAATGAAAGCCTATGATGAAATTGAGGATGCCCGCTTGCAGGCGGTGGAGGCAATCGGGAAAATCGGCGATCCATCTACTCTTCCCAAGTTATATACATTTCTGAAGTCTGATGATCCCCTGGTTGTGTATGCTGTTATTGAGGCTATCGGTCATATCGGTATGGAAGAATCTGTCAGTCAGTTACGTGAGTATCTTGACAGTGAAGACAGATCCATTGCTGAAACCGCTTTGAAAGCCATTATTGATATCAGCGCCAACAATGATTGGCGTCTTGATATTGAATTGCCGTTGAAAGGCTTTGCCGAGTTTTTATTCGAAGGTATCAAGCAGAACGACAAACGGATAATTGATTTTACATTAAGTCGTTTACCCCATTGTATCGACAATAATGTCCTGGGGTCATTTATTGATATTCTCGAGTCGGTTGATGAAGAAGTGCTGAGTCGTATTATCAGTCTTCTTGGTGATATCGGTCCCACAATATCCGGGGCATTGATTAAGAAAATGGAAAGTCCCTCGGCAAAGACAAGACTTATCGTGCTTGATATCATAAAGCAGTTTGTTGACGATAAGTTGGCAGGGGAGATTATTAAGTTTTCCTCTGATGAAGACCCGGGAGTACGAGAAAAGATTGCATACGTATTAGGTGTCTCCGGTAATAAGGATGCTGTACCCACCTTGCGGAAGCTGGCTGTTGATGAGGTCGGGCATGTCCGGGCAGCAGCATATCGTTCGCTGGGTTGGTTGAGTACCGAGCAGGAAGCGGATTTTGTCTTCAACGGGCTTGATGATGAATACCCCGATGTTCGCGAAGCAGCTATGGGAGCACTTATCATTATCGGCGGTTTGCAGGTGGTAGCCAAGTTTACAGCCGATTTGTATCATGAAAACCCCGAACGCCAACGCCTTGCGGTAACTGCCCTGGGTATGATTGGTGAGACGGATGTCGTGGAACCGCTGCAGAAAGCTATCAACCACCCGGAGGCATCGGTGCGTAAGTGCGCACTTAATGCGTTGATGAGAATACATGAAGGTGTTGACCCGGCTCAATTGGTTATTGCTCTGAATGATGAGAATAGTGAAGTACGAAAAGCGGCTGTGTCTGCATTATTGTCGATACAGGGAGAAGATGCAATTCCGGAAGTTCGGTTCCTGCTTGATGATTCGGACATTTGGGTAAAATATCATACTATCTGTGCCATCGGTGAATTAGGAGTGAGACGGTATGGTGAGCTTATTATGCCCTACCTTCAGGATTCGCAGGATATTGTCAGAATTGCTGCCGCAAAAGCGTTAGCACAAATGAAATACAGCAAGGCATTACCCATTTTGAAGTCACTAAATCAAAATGACAATGATGACCTTGCGCAAGCCGCAGGGAAAGCAGTGGAAATACTGGAAGGGGTTCAGTAATGACAGAACGTTCGATTCTCATAGTTGATGATGAACTGCTCATACGAGATTTGCTCTATGACTTTTTTGTGGGGCAAGGGTGGCAGACCTCCGTTGCTGAAAACGGTGAAAAGGCACTGGATATCCTCGAGTCGAAAAAGGTTGATGTGGTGCTGACAGACTTGACCATGCCGGATATGGATGGGTTGGAGTTGACTTCTGAAATACGCTCGACTCATCCAGAAATTCCCGTAGTTATCATGACCGCTTATCCATCTATCGACTCTGTTATCTCGGCGCTCAGATACAAGGTTGCTGATTACATAACGAAACCATTTAACATAAACAAACTGTATAAAACAATTCTGGCTCATATTGAAGAAGCACAGGCAAAAGGAGACAAGAACGGCAGGGAAAAAGGGGATATGCCAGGTACATCATCGTCACAGTAGGGGGATAGAACGTAGTTTTGAAAAAAGGTAGCAGGACGGTTGCTTTACCCTTGTGGGGGTGGGCAGGTGGTATCTGTAGTATGCAAGTAAGATAAAAAATCAGCTTTCAGTAAAAGATATAAAAGAGTTACCAATGTTGACGAAAACTGTAAACGAGCCCGAGATCACCAAAGAAGAATTTGAGATGATTCGTGATTTCATTCATGAAAAGAGTGGAATCTTTTTTACTGAAAATAAGATGTATCTTGTGAAGAATCGTCTGCTGAAACGCATGGAAGACCTCTCCATAAAAACCTTCCGCGATTACTTTTATCATATCAAGTATGATACATCGATGCGGGAATTTCAGCAGTTGATGAATCTTATCACGACTAACGAAACAAGCTTCTTTCGCAATGAACCGCAGTTATTGTCTTTTGCTGAAGAGGTGCTGCCACTTATCATTGAAGAGAAGCAGAAATCCGGAGTCCCCAAGAAGATTAAAATATGGTCAGCCGGTTGCTCAACCGGCGAGGAACCCTATACCCTTGCAATGATAATTCTCGATAAGTTTGCAACAATGTCCGGGTGGCAGGCGGAAATAATTGCAAATGATATATCAGAAGAAGTATTACAGAAGGCTCGTCGTGGTGAATACAGCGGTATCACTTTGAGGAATATCGATAATCGGGTATTAAATAAGTATTTCAAAAAAAATGGGGATACCTATCAGGTAAAGCCGGAAGTGAAATCGCTGGTGAAGTTTTCACTCATCAATTTGAGCGATCAGCGAATGATGTCAATGTATAAAAACTTTGATGTTATCTTCTGCCGTAACGTTATGATTTATTTTTCTGATGAAGTAAAACGACAGATTGTACGAAGTTTTTATAATGCCCTGGAACCGGGCGGATATTTCTATATTGGGCATTCGGAGTCGCTTCATGGAATTTCGAAAGCGTTCAAGCTTGTGTATTTCAAAAATGCCCTGGTATATCATAAAGAAAAGTTAGGTGCTGCCTCCTCAGCAACTGCTCGACCGGGAACATCCGCAACTGCATCAAGACCAACAGCAGTCAGGCAGACAAGACTCACAACAACATCTGCTGCGGCATCTGCCAGAAATGCCGCTGAGGGAGCACGACGTGCACTGGATTTATTGAACAAGATAAAACCAGTCACAACCAGGAAGTAAAATGATAACTATTAATATATGCAGGAAGTAATGTATGGCGCGAACAATACTTGTAGTTGATGACTCTCCGACAGTTGTCAAATTCGTGTCGTTCTCATTGAAGAACAAGGGGTATCAGGTTGTTACAGCCAGCGATGGTATGGAAGCTATTGAGAAGATATCAAGTATGAAGGAAGATATCGAGCTGGTGATAACGGACCTTAATATGCCGAATCTCGATGGGTACAGTCTTATCAGTACGTTAAGACAAAGTGAGAATCATCGTCAGACACCGATTATTATTCTCACATCAGAAGAAGGCACAGATGATCGTCAGCGAGGTATGGAAGTCGGGGCAAGTTCGTATCTCGTGAAGCCGTTCAAATCCTCTGTATTACTTGAAGAGGTGTCAAAATTATTACAGTAAGAATGAAATATCAAGATAGAAGGAGGCACTGTGGCTAATCTAAAAATTCTTGCAATAGATGATAGCCCAACCATGCGACGGATAATCATCAACACTCTGAAAAGAGCGGGGTATGAAGACATCGTGGAAGCCGGTGACGGCAAAGAAGCCATCGCCAAGCTGAAAGTTGAAGATGTCAATTTCGTCATTACCGACTGGAATATGCCGGAGATGGATGGGCTTACCTTTGTCAACACGATCCGGGCAATGGATGAGTATAAGAACCTGCCTATTTTGATGGTTACAACTCGCTCAGTGAAAGAAGATATCGTAGAGGCATTAAAAGCCGGCGTTAATAACTACATTGTGAAGCCTTTTACACCTGAAACATTGAAACAGAAAATTGTTGAGACAATTTCAAAGTAGAACGTGCCAGGTGAGAGGAGGCTGGAATGAAAATCGACGATATCATGTACAGTAAAATGCAATCGGAAATAGCTGCGCTGGCATCATCTATTAATGAAATTGTCGGGAAATTCAAAAAACTGCAACATCCCTTGACAGAATCAAGGGAAAAAGTCCCGAAAGCAACGGAACAACTCGACAAAATCAGTGAACAGACTGCACAGGCGACACATCAGATGCTGGATACCGTAGAAGGAATTACACAGCGTGAAGAACAGGTCAAGCAAAGGCTGAACACCTTAAAAGAAAAAATCACCAGTGGCAACCTGGACGGAGCGGAGGAGCTTATTGATTCATTAATCAAAACTGCAGAACAGACCTACGAAGATGTCTATACCATTATGGATACCCTGCAATTCCAGGATATAACTTCTCAGCAGATTAACCATGCAGCATCGCTGCTGGAAGAGGTGGAGTTACGTTTACATAAAATAATATCAGTTTATAACGGGCAGGATAGCAGTATGACGGAAGAGTGTACCGATTCGGAGAAAGCAAAACGGGTATACGACCCCCATGCGGATTTTTCTGATAAAAAGGCTACCCAGGCTGATATTGACAATCTCTTTGCCAGGAAGGCGGAGTCGTAAGGGAGAACTGATATGACTGAAGATATGGGACTTCAACAAGATGAGATGCAGGAGATAATTGATGATTTCCTGGTAGAAGCCGATGAACTGATAAATTCTCTTGATAACAATTTTGTGAAATTGGAATCGGCACCTGAGGATCTGGACCTGCTCAACGAAATATTCCGAGCTGCTCATACCATCAAAGGGACATCGAGCTTTCTTGGCTTTGAGCAGGTTACTACCCTGACTCATCGCATGGAAGACATCTTGAATAGACTGAGAAAGTCAGAAATGGCAGTCACCTCAAACGTGATGGATGCGCTTCTGGATTCATTGGATTTATTAAAGGTTCTGCTGAACAATGTCCGACAGGGTAATGATGAAGAACTTGACTTGACAGATATTCTTGCACGTTTGAATACCTTCCTTGAAGCTGACAATTCCGAGAAAGAGGAGCCGACTTCCACCGAGCAAGTCACTGAAGAACCACAACCGCAGGAGCCGGAGCAAGCAGCGATAGAAAATCCCCCTCCGGTACAGTCGGGACAAACTCCCCCGGAAGCAGTATCACTGCAAGTACCTACTTCTAAACAAGAACAGCAATCCAGGGAAAGTAACAAGGACCAGCAGAAATCCGAACCCGATACCCCACCAGCTACAGTACCAAAAACAACATCGAGTAAAACACAACCGGCAGCGACAGGTAAGAAAAAGAGTGTTGAGCAAACGATACGTGTGGATGTGACACGGCTTGATACCCTCATGAACATGATGGGCGAACTTGTGCTTGGACGGAACAGTTTGCTTCAGGCACTAAATAAGTTAAATGCCGAACATGAAGGTAAATGGGAGCTGGAAAGTGTCAACCAGGCTGCCACATCAGTGAATTTCATAACCACCGAGTTGCAAATGGCTGTTATGAAAATGCGGATGCAGCCAATAGGGAAGGTGTTTAACCGTTTCCCGCGACTGGTTCGGGACCTGGCTCGTGAGACAAAGAAAAAGATACAACTGAAAATAATTGGCGAAGGTACGGAACTGGATAAGTCCGTAATCGAGGAAATAGGCGATCCGCTGGTTCATATTATCAGAAATAGTTGTGATCATGGTTTGGAGACCCCGGAAGAACGAATAGCGGCGGGGAAACCGGAAACAGGCACAGTGATGCTGGAAGCAAGCCAGGAAGGTTCGAATATCGTCATCAAGATTACGGATGACGGACGTGGGTTTGATGTTGCTGCGATACGGGACAAAGCAGTGGAACGAGGGCTGGCATCACGCGAAGAAGTCGATAAGATGCCTGATAGAGAGGTTTATAAGTTTATTTTTCAGGCTGGTTTCTCCACCGCAAAAGTTATTACCGATGTCTCCGGGCGGGGTGTTGGGATGGATGTTGTTCGCTCCAATATAGAGAAATTAAATGGCATTATTGAACTCGATTCCACAATGGGAAAAGGGACAGCAATAACCATTAAGCTGCCGTTGACACTTGCTATCATTCAGGGGTTGCTGGTACAATCGGACAACGAAGTGTTGATATTGCCCCTGTCGGCAGTGTCGGAAACGGTAAAAACGGAACATTCTGATATTTACTATGTAAGTAAACGACCGGTTTTGCGTCTTCGGGATGAGATAATACCTCTGTTAAATGTCGTTGATGTACTGAAAGGGAATACCGGCGGGTTGGTTTTGGCTGAGAAGCCATATATCGTTATTGTTGGCCTCGCAGAGAAAAAGCTTGGTCTTATTGTCGATCAGTTCCTTGGTCAGGAGGAAGTTGTTATCAAGTCGTTAGGGAGCTATCTTGGTACTACTGAAGGTATTGCCGGGGCTACTATTCTTGGTGATGGACGGATACGGTTGATAGTTGATATTATCGGTCTGTTTAATATTGCGAAACGGTTAAACTAATCGAGTATATGGACATGGCTAAATCGGATACCGCTGGAAAAATTCGTGTTGTTGTTGTAGATGACTCCGCTTTTATGCGCAAAGCCCTGACGATGATGCTGGAATCGGATGGGGATATTACAGTGGTCGGTACTGCTCGTGATGGTGCGGAAGGGGTTCAAAAAGTCCGTCACCTGAAACCCGATCTCGTCACCATGGATATTGAAATGCCCCGCATGGATGGACTGACGGCATTGCGCGAGATTATGGAAAAGCACCCCGTTCCGGTGATGATGATTTCTTCCTTGACGACCGATGGCGCTCGGGCGACCCTTGATGCCCTTGAAATGGGAGCAGTTGATTTTATTCCCAAACAGCTTTCGTATGTTAGTTTGGATATTGTCAAGATTAAGGAGGAACTCCTTGCGAAAATAAAAGATATTGCCCGGAGAAAATCGCTGTTGATGGCTCGTATGAGAATACGGACAAAAGCAAAAGCTGACCATACAGTAGCAACCGGAATCTCTGAAGGTAAACCGAAAGAAGCAGAACAGCCGGTAACCGCAACAGTCAAACGACATCACCAAATTCATATTCTCGCGATTGGTTCATCCACCGGCGGACCACCTGCTCTTCAGGCTGTCATACCACGTTTACCGCGTAATTTCCCCGTTGGTATCATTATTGCGCAGCACATGCCGCCGACATTTACAAAGTCGCTTGCCGAACGTCTTGATTCATTGTCAGCCCTGCAAGTCAAAGAAGCCGAAAGCGGAGATTATGTACAGGCGGGTACCGTATTGATTGCGCCGGGTGGAAAACACATGACAGTAAAGAAAAATGGAAGTCATGCGGTAGTATCTGTCTCCGATTTCCCGAATGATACCCTATATAAACCCTGTGTTGATATTATGATGAATTCCGTTGCGGAACAGTTCGGGGGGACAGCCATGGGGGTTATTCTAACCGGAATGGGAAATAATGGAGTAATCGGACTCAAGAATATCAAGAATAAAGGCGGTATCATCATTGCACAGGACGAGGAGACATCGGTTGTTTATGGAATGCCGAGAGCTGCTGCCGAAGCCGGTATTGTCGATCATCAGGTTCCTGTCGATAAAATTGCTTATGAAATAATAAGTTATTTTTAATTATTTTTTTGTTGAATAGTTTTTTGTCAATTGGATAGATTAGACTGACCCAGATATAGTGTGACATGGAAGAACCTAAAACCTGGGACAAAACATGGATGTACATGACAAGGATGCTCCGGACGTCGAGCTTGGGGTAGATGAAATATCACGCTTTGCTGATTCGTACGAGTCATTCAATCGTGTCCTGGGTACCCTTCAGCGAAAATATACGGAACTGGAGCAGGAATTTACTTCACAAAACAGGGAACTTGCGGAAGCGAATCGTAAACTTGTCGAACTGACCGCCCGGAATATTGCTGCTACCGAATTTTTGAACAGCCTTCTTAATTCAATTACTGCCGGTGTGATTGCCATTGATACCACAGGACAAATCACCCATTTTAACATGGCGGCTGCTCGTATTTTTGATATGCAGCCCGAGCAGTTGTTGGGAACATATTATCGTGACCGCATTCCCTTCGGGGAGCCTGAACATGCGAATGTACTGTACACGTTTGAGAAAGCTGTTCCGCTGGATTCCCAGGAACGGGTGATATCACGTGCTGATGGAGTCAGTTTGTCTTTGTCGGTTTCAACAGAGATTCTTCGTGATGAAAATGGTAATCCCATTGGTGCTGTTGAGGTTATCCATGATGTGACAAAGATGAAAAAAATGGAGCAGGAACTTACCCGTTTGAATACTCTGGCAGCCTTGGGTGAAATGGCAGCAACTATCGCTCACGAAGTACGTAACCCCCTGTCGGGGATTGCCGGGTTTGCCACATTGCTTGAGCATGATCTCGATCCCTCTGATAAACGTTTGAAACTGGTGAGGAAAATCATCAGGGGGACAGAAATTCTCAATGAAACCATCACAACCCTTCTCAACTATACCCGTTTTGAAGAAACCAACAAGAAAGAAACAAACTGGAATGAATTCATTTCGTCCACTATTGCCCAATTTTATCGGGACAACCATGAAAGGGAAAAAGATATTGATATACAGTATGTCAATGCGGACAAAGATTCATTCTCGCTTATGATTGACCCGGTCTTATGTCGGCAGGTCTTTTTCAATCTGTTTGATAATGCATTGGCTGTATGCTCCGGTGCTTGTCATATTGAAATACGGTCGCGAATCCTTCCACGGAAAGAAGCGTTGACTCATTATTCAAAACAGTTACTCCTGAATGCTGATGAGACGGTTGTTGAAACAACCATTTCCGATAATGGTCCGGGCATTCCACCGGAACATCTTGAGCGGATATTTGCTCCGTTTTTTACCAGCCGAGCCAATGGCAACGGTTTGGGGCTGGCGGTGGTTTGGAAAATTATTAAAGCTCATGGGGGAGAAATTATAGCTGAAAATAATCCCGAAGGCGGCGCGGTATTTCGTGTATTGCTGCCTGTGCGAATGAATGCTGTAAATGTGGAGCATTAAATATGAAATACTCTGTTTTAGTCGTTGATGATGACAAGCTTGTCAACGAGATGATTACCGAAACAATTCAGCGTGCCGGTTACAACTGTCGTTCGGTATTTTCGGCAGAAGAAGCGCTGGCGGTGATGAACAACGAATCATTCGATATTATCTTGACTGATCTCAAAATGAACGAGATGGATGGCATCGATTTACTCCGGCAGGTTAAGAAAAATAACCCTGAAGTTGTTGTTGTTATCATGACTGCATACGGCACTATCGAGACAGCGGTGACAGCGATTAAAAACGGGGCGTATGACTTTATGCTCAAACCGGTGCTTCCCAATACCCTTGAGCACATGTTGTCACGTATTTCAGAGATACTCGACCTGCGTTCGGAAAATGAAATAATGCGCCGTGATCTTGAACACAAGTTCCAAAATATCATAGGAAAATCCCGTGTTATGCGGGAAGTGTTTGAGCTTATCCGGTCAGTTGCCGATGCCCGCTCTACGGTATTGATTACCGGAGCTTCCGGGACAGGGAAGGAATTAGTGGCGCGGGCTATCCATTATACTTCAAACAGGAGTGACAAACCGTTTATTAAACTGAATTGTGCCGCCTTGCCGGAGAGTTTGGTCGAGGCGGAGTTGTTCGGCTATGAAAAAGGGGCGTTTACCGATGCCAAGAAAACCAACAGGGGACGGTTCGAACTTGCCGATGGGGGGACATTGCTGCTGGATGAAATATCGGAAATGCCGCTTAACCTTCAATCCAAACTGTTGCGAGTTATCCAGGAACGTGAGTTTGAACGCATTGGCTCCAGCGCTACTATTTCTGTTGATGTTCGTATTATTGCAACATCGAATCGGAACTTAAAAGAGTTTATTGCCAACGGGAAGTTCCGTGAGGATTTATACTATCGGTTGAATGTCATACCTATACATCTTACCCCGTTGGAAGAACGCAAGGAAGACATCACGCTGCTGGTGAATCATTTTATTGATAAATATAACAGGGAAAACAACCGCTCTGTCAAAGGGGTAGAGCCGGCGGCGTTGAAACTGCTGACAAACTATCATTGGCCCGGAAATGTACGGGAATTGGAAAACCTGATTGAGCGAGCGGTGGTCACCAGCACCAATGAGGTTTTGACTGAAGATGATTTCCCGACTGACCTTATTATTGGTCGTGCTGCCGATGAACTCCCGGTGTTAAAAGTCCCGATGAAGCTTGAAGAAGGCTCCAAGTATCTTATTCTGAAGACCCTTGAGAAATATAACGGGAACAAAACCAGGGCTGCCGAAGCACTGGGGATTTCTGCCCGTACAATCAGGAACAAACTCTCAGAATACGGGCTTTCCGGCAGATAGCAAACATGTTGGTTATGTAAATGTTTCGTATGATAAATTGTAAAAGCGTCAGGTAGAACATCTGGCGCTTTTTTTGTTTATTATGAGATCTATGAAAAGTGTACTACTTGTATGAATGGGACTGGTTGTTATATAGTCATTGATAATGTTACCGATTGAATATTTAACAGGTTTAACTGTTTTTATCCTGTTTTCTTCGGGATTGTTTTCCATGTTGGGACTTGGCGGAGGGCAGTTATATGTCCCGATATTGTATTGGTTAGGATTGAACTTGAAAACCGCTGCTATTCCAACCGCCTTGTTATTGACAGCCGTCACCCAGTTATCTTCAACAACAACTTTCGCTCGAAAGAACATGATTGCATATCATACGGCTGTTCCGTTAATCATTACGACAGTATTAATAACGCCACTGGGAACATACCTTTCGACTTTTATTGCCGACTGGATTATTCTTGCCGTTTTTGCGTTCCTGCTTTTGCTGGTGTCGGCAAAGATGTTTACCGCATGGAGACCGGTTACCCGAAATTACTCCCGGAATAAGCAGATACTCATTGGGCTGGTAACGGGTGTGATTATTGGCTTGGAAGTTGGTATCCTTGGGCGAGGGGGAGGAGCGACTATTGTCCCGGTATTACTCCTCATGGGGCTGGAGCCGCGTCAGGCTGCTGCAACCTCGGCATTTTGTGTGACTTTTTCAGCATCGTTTGGATTTGTCAGCCATGCCGCCCTTTTTTCTATTCACTGGGGGATTATCGTTCCCCTTGCTGTTGCCGCTGTTATTGGTTCGCAAATAGGCTCCCGGCTTGTTGTCAACAGGTTAAAACCGGGTATTATCAGAAAAATATTTGCGGTTGTGTTGGGAGTAGTCGGGATTGCCATGATTTTGCAGCTTGTGATAAGTTGGTCATAGTGTTCATAACACAGCCAACGGCTGTGTTATCCCTGTTCATTCTTATGTCACCCTTGCAAATGGGGGTGTTGAAAAAACTCAATAGTTTCTTTCAAGCACCCTTCGACTTCGCTCAGGGTGACGTGATAGTTGCTGTTATTCAATATGTCATGCTGAGCGGAGTCGAAGCATGACACACGCAAAATAACTTTTTCAACACTCCCGAAAGCAAGGGTCCAGTACCTAAATGAAAGAAAGCTGGATTCGTGCTTGCGAGAAGTGTTGCCCCCCCGATATTCCTTTTTTATGTATATAAACAAACAATGAATTTTAAGTATATCGGGTTTCTCATCTGCCTTCGGTGGATTCGGAACACCGACCTGCGAAAACTCTGTTTCTCAGGAATAACACGTTAAAGAAATGAATCTGGGATAGGTAAAATGAGAGGATGAATAACAAAGATAAAAAAACAACGTCATGTTATCTTTTTGAAGGTTATTTTACACTCTCCCCAATATATAATTCCACCTACTTATCATGTTGCAGGTTTGCCTTGACTCTTTCTATCCCTTTTTTCGCTACCAGTGTATCAGGGTTGTCCGGTGCTAACTGTAAAAACTTGTTGTAATATGTCATCGCTTCACGGAATCTTTGCTGTTTTTCCAATGACAGACCTTTTATCAGGTAGGGATGTGCCAATGAGGAATCAATTGTCATTAAACGTTCCGCCAGTGAGTCTGCTTTATTATAAAGTCCCATGCGGAACCAGATGGTCATCAGGTCGATTTTTATATCGGTATCTGATGGATACAACGATATTGCCTGTTTGACTGCATCAAGAGCACGGGTTATGCTTTTGGTGTCCCGGTAATAGGTGTACAGGCTTTTCAGGGCTTGCTTATTGTACGGGTCAAGCATGAGAGCTGTGTCTATTTGTGGTTTTGCCAGGTCATAACGTTTGAGTTGCATCATGATTTGTGCGTAGGCAATTCTCAGGTCCGCCCAGTAGGGGTTGCGGGTCATTAAGGGGTTTAACGAGCGGAGGGCATCGCCGGTTTGGTTTGCTGCTGCAAGTTCCAGTATCCCCGTATAGTTCAGGTAATCGGATGATTTTACAATATCTATCTGGTCCCAGTAATTTGCCCTGTCGAAATCCTTGATATAAAAGAAGGCATCCCGCAGTGCCGGTGCTCCCTGAAGCCAGTAGGCATCATGACCATTAAGATACGTTTCGACATACCCTTCCGCTTTATGGATTGACAGGTACACCGGGGCATAGCTCAGCGGAAGAGCGATAATTACTGCTGACAATAACCCGGTAAATTTTGACGATTTCGTAATGTTTGACTCAGAAAACAGGTAAGATACTACAACCGCGAGCAGGAATCCTCCCGGGGTCAGGAATGCGGTTAACTTGGGGAAATCAAGCACCACACTATGAATGGGGTCGGCAATAAACAACGCCGTTACTCCGCATCCCCACATTAAAAGAGCCGTGATAGTCAGCGGTTGTGAAAAGATGTTCCGCAGATGCGTAACAATAACATATTTCACCAGCAGGATAAGCGGGAAAGCGAGGAAAATAATTTGTATGATATCGCCGATATGTCTCCACGAGAACAACCCGTAGTTGGAATGAGGGTTTTTTCCGACAAGAAGGAGGATATAGCGGGCTATTTCAAGATTGCTTTCCGAACGGATATAAAGCCACGCGACAAGCCCGGTCCAGACAAGTAGTGCAATAACAAGAGCAATTGATACTGGCTTCTTGTTAGTAAAAAATGGTAATGTTGTCAGAGTGACAAACATTGCTGTCGGAACCAGGTAGATGGTAGTTATATGAAAAAATATACCAACTGCCAACAGCAGCCATAACGATAACAGTCTGGTAACGGTGAAATGACGAAACAGCATCAACGCAAGGTACGCAAACCAAATTGTTACTGTAACAATAACAGGTTCAATGCCGATAAAGCCAAAGTTGAGTAATACCTGCGGACCGGCCCAGAGAGCAAGAAAGAGCACCACGCGGTGTGCTTTATCGGTGATAAGCTCACGAGCGATAAACAATGAACCGATTAACGAAAGAATCGAGCAGGTGAACGATAATGTTTTCCAGGCATAGACTCCGGCAGTGTTGTAATGTAAACCGAACAGGTCATAGAAAGTTTTCAGCAGATAGACAATGAAGACGGTACCATATTCATACCAGCGAAGGATGATGTCTTCTGTTTGTGCTACCTGGGCAATACGCAGATTCCCACCGCCATAGAGAAACGAATCGAATTGAAAAAACCATGTCAGCGCCAATAACAATATGCCACCGATGATACGATTTAATTTCTTTTCGAGAAACGTGCCTATGTGGGTCAAGTACTTTATGAAAACAACAGCAAGCAGCCCGAAACCAACAAGCCATGCAATGATATACCATGAAGGTATATAGTGCCATTGTCGGAATGACCAGCCATTTGAAAACAATGCACCGCCGACAAGACGTCCGATGAGAAAGAGAACGACAATTCCTAAAAGGATATAAAATGGTCGGTTGTCTGTGGCGGTTTTATTCATGAGCAGATTAAAATTCCCGTCGTCCTTCCATTGCTCTTGTCAATGTAACAGCATCGGCATATTCCAAATCTGACCCAACTGGAAGTCCCCGGGCAATCCGGGTAACTTTTACTCCCAGTGGTTTCAGTAGTTTGGACAGGTAAATAGCGGTAGCTTCACCTTCCACATTGGGATTGGTAGCAATAATAACTTCCGAGACTTCATCGGTAATTCTGTTGAGTAACTCCTTGATCTTCAGGTCATCGGGTCCGATTCCATCAAGCGGTGATAACCTGCCACCCAGAATATGAAAAAGCCCGTTGAACCCTTCCACTTTATCCATTGCAGCAGCATCAACGGTTTCTTCCACAACACAAATAACATCCCGTTGTCGCTTGGGGTCGGTACAGATATAACAAGGGTCGTTTTCGGAGATGTTCCCACAAACCGAGCAGAAACCCACCCGTTCTTTTACCTCACGAATCGCATCAGCTAACTCGAACGCTTCCTCTTTGGAGAGTTTCAGGATATGGAAAGCCAGTCTGGTTGCAGATTTTCGCCCGATACCCGGAAGACGGGCAAGGCGGTTGGTCAGACGTTCAACCGATGCAGCCGATTTGAACATAGTTGTTTCCCTATTAGAACGGCAGGTTCAGTCCCGGCAAATTCAAACCGCCGGTGACACTTGCCATTTTCTCAGCCTGGAGCTCCTGTACTTTTTGAAATGCCTGGTTCACAGCAGCGGTTACCAAATCCTGTAACATTTCTACATCATCTTTATCGACAACTTCCGGGTCAATCGTGATGGAAAGTACTTCATATTTGCCATTGGCAACTACCGTGACCATACCGCCACCGGCACTCCCCTCAACTTCCGACTGCTCCAGTTCTTCCTGCATAGCCGCCATTTTTGCCTGCATTTCCTGCACCTGCTTCATCATGTTGCCTAATCCGCCTTTGCCCATGTTTTGTTCCTTTCGTTGTTACTATTTAGTACGTTTAACACCTATTATTTCTCCATTTACTTTTTCAATCAGCATCTTTAATCGGGGAGACTGTTTCACAAGTTTGGTGACATCTGTTTTGAAAGGTCTTTGTTGTGATGAAATATCGATTCCGCTGGCAGCTTTGCTGTTGGTGTCACTGATACATATTATATCTATCGGTGCCCGGTAATGATTTGTTAATGCTTCCTTGATAATCATCATATTTTCGGGCTTTTGTATAACCTGAAGCGATGCTGCTCCGTGGGTACCGAACGCAAGTACCAGCTTATTGTCACGTACTTCTCGAAGCTCTGCCATCGCCAGTTGTGACGCCAGCATCGTTTTTCTCTGTTTTACTAATTCCATAAACCCTGACCACCTGGCTTTTATCTGAGGAAGACTGGGACAAGTCGTGGAAGTGAATGGCTGGGTCGTATCTGTCTGAGGAGAAAAAGACCTTTTTAATGTCAACGAGGTCGTTTCAGCGCTTTTTTTTTCCGCAGAGTTGAATAAATCGGTAGGGGCTGAACTACTGGGGACAGGGTTTTGTTTTATGTAGTCAAGTATTTCCTCAAATCGAACAGTTGACTCCAGGGTAGCCATTTTTACCCCGCCCATCTCCAGCACCAGCCGTTCATCGAGACCGCTTTTCAAATCGGCAAGCATATCAGCCGTTATTTTCATAAGCCGGATAATATCACCGAGGCAATAATAAGCCGACTGCTCTTTATAAGCAGTCATTTCATCATTGCCGATATCCTGAACCGTGCCGGCATCAGGGTCAACGGAGATAAGCAGAAGAATACGGAAATGATCAAGCAGTTCTGTCAGGAAATCCTTGGCATCAACCCCGCTGTTCGACACATTACGAATCAGTTGCAGGGTTGCCTTACTGTCATTGGCAGCAATGGCATTGGTTAAATCGAATAATGTGTTCCTGTCAACCAGTCCGAGAGCTTCGACAATATCAGTTTCTGTGATTTTCTCTCCGGCAAAAGCAGCTACCTGATCGAGAAGAGAAAGGGAATCCCGCACCGAGCCGTCAGCTTTCCGAGCCAGCAGGGCAAGGGCGGTGTCGTCAATCTGGATTTGCTCTCTATCGGCTACTTTTTTCAGGTGTCCGGCTAAGTCCGTAATGGAAACACGCTTGAAATCGAATCGTTGAGTCCGGGAAAGAATTGTTTCGGGGACTTTCAGCGGTTCGGTGGTTGCAAACACAAACACAACATGCTCCGGGGGCTCTTCCAGTGTTTTCAGAAGAGCATCAAACGCTGCCCCGGAAAGACGATGCACTTCATCTATGATAAAAATCCGTTTTTTCCCTGAGGTAGGCAGATAACGGACATTCTCCCGCAACGCCCGGACATCATCGACACCGGTATTGGAAGCGGCATCTATTTCAAGGACATCGAGCGAGTTGCCCGAAGCAATCTCAAGACAGGCAGGGCATTCCCCACAGGGAGTAGGGGTTGGACCATTGATGCAGTTTAAGGCTTTGGCAAGGATACGGGCGGTAGTGGTCTTGCCTGTTCCGCGCGGACCACAGAAGAGATAACCGGAACCGATACGGTTGTTCTTGACCGCATTGCGTAAAGTCCGGGTTACATGCTCTTGAGCCACGACATCTTCAAATGTCTGCGGACGGTATTTTCTTGCCAGTACCTGATAAGCCATAGGATGAAAATATAGTCAAAAGCGCCACAGGATGAAATCATATTTTATAGAATTGCAGCATGTTTTTTCTTCATAAGTCATACGAATCTGAGTACCTTTGGTACATGTAACGAAAGCAGTGAGGTCCCATGCCAAAACATCGTAGTATGGTAATATCCTGTATCTTGTTCCTGATTCTGTTTGCAACTGTTTCTGAAGCCAGAACCGCCTTTGGAAGTCCGGTTCATAAACAGATTAGATACGGTGGGTTCGGGGTAAAGCTTGGGGTGCTGAATACCGGCTTAATTAAAGGAACGGAAAAAGCCACCGGTGCAAAAAAAGAATACGATGCCAAGCCGGGAATAAGTTTTGGCTTCTTTTTTGATTTCCCGCTTTTTTACGGTATGATGATATGCCCGTCATTTGACTGGCATCACATCCGTATTTATGAGCAGTCGCAAACAATGATTGATGTTGCCTTTACGCTCAAGCCGTATATTTATAAACCGTATCCCGGGTTAGCAATACGATTTGCTGCCTCGGCAGGATTTGCCTACCTTGCCAGTTGGGAGATTATCGAAGCTACTTCCTACATGACAATTAAAATATATACGGAAGTCCTGTTCTTTACTCACACTCCGAACTCATGGCTCATTGAACTGGGGTATCTGGCGATGCCGACCGGTGGAAATGGTGAATTTAGTTATACAGTAAATCCCTCTCTCTTTTTACGTACCGGGTTGATGTTTTAACGAGACTGAGGTTGTGATTGTTGTAAGTGGTTGTATTGCAATGTAATATATCCTTTTGCGGTTTACGTTTTACGTGACGGGAAATATTCAAAAAGATTCCGTGCATATTATTTTAGAAATGTTTCCTTCAATTCATCTCAACAGTGATGCGAAAAACCGCTTGGCAAACGGACCTGACCATATTATTCTATAAGCCTTGAAATAAGGAACTTAGGCACTATGTGCATGTATGGGGCAGTAGCTCAGTTGGGAGAGCGCAACGTTCGCAACGTTGAGGTCGTCGGTTCGATCCCGATCTGCTCCAGTTTTTAATGTATGGATAATTTACAATAAGAGGGTATGAATTGTCGTCTCTGAACAGGCGGAGAATGGTAGCACATGTGTTATCTCTGTAATGGGGAGTGTTGAAAAAATTGGTGTTTTACACATGAAGATGAAGCAGCTATAAGCTGTGTCGCCCCATAAACGCAGGGAGCCAGGAAGGGTGGCATGGAAGAGTAGATTCCCGCTTTCGCGGGAATGACGAACAAGAGAAGTGGGCATGACAAAGAGAAAAGAGCAGGAGTAGCAAAGAAAAGAAATTGAGATGACAGAGAAATGAGCAGGAATAACAAGTAGAAGAGTGGAGACGACAAATAGAAGATGGAGATGACAAGTTGAAAAGTGGAGATGAAAGGTTGAAGAGCAAGAATGGCAAATAAAAAGGGAATAGCGAATAAGTGAAGTAGGATGACAAAAGAAAAGTTGGAATAACAAAGATTCTATTAATAAATGAAAATATACCTTTTTGATAATGGGATAGATGTCCATGACTGAACAAAAAATTCGCGTTCTGTTAGCCAAGCCCGGTCTTGATGGACACGATCGGGGTATCAAAGTAATTGCCGCCGCTTTTCGTGATGCCGGGATGGAAGTTATCTACACCGGGTTACGGCAAACTCCTCCGATGATAGTCGATGCCGCTATTCAGGAAGATGTAGATGCTATCGGTATCTCTATTTTATCGGGAGCACATATGACATTGTTCCCCGCTATTCTCGAGGAACTGAAGAAAAAAGATGCCGAGGATATTTTGCTTTTTGGTGGTGGCATTATTCCTGAGGAAGACAAAAAAGCATTGGAAGAAATGGGAGTGGCAAAGATTTTTACGCCCGGCGCTCCGACTGAAGAAGCGATTAAATTTCTTCGGGATGCAGTTGCCAACAGGAAACGTAAAGATAATATAATGTAAACATAAAGCTGTACAGACATTGTTCTTGGAGGAACTATGAACAAGAATATCGACGACCGCCAGCAGGCTGTCAGGGATGAAGTCAAAGCATTTGCTGAAAAAGAAATATACCCGATTTCCGAACAACTCGACCAGATGCCGGAACCACGCAAGTTTCCTGTGGAACTGTATCGCAAGATTGGTGAAGCCGGATTTATCGGATATGCCATGCCAAAGGAATTGGGTGGGCGGGGAAAATCCCATCTTGAATATATAACACTCGTCGAAGAGCTGTGTTACCATGATGCTGCCGTTGGGTTATTATGCGCAGTCGGTGAATTGGCAACCCATCCGATTATCCATTTTGGCTCTGAAGAACAAAAGAAAAAATATGTGCCCGATTGTGCTACCGGGAGACGTATTCCCGCTTTTATCCTGACCGAACCTGAGGCAGGCTCGGATGCCGCTAATCAGAAAACGGTCGCCGTAGAAAATGGTGACGAGGATATCGTCAATGGTGAAAAAATATTCATCATGCACGGTGATGTTGCTGATATGGGAGTTCTGTTCTGTAAAATAGAAGGTAAACCGAAATTATCTGCAATGATAATTGACAATACGAATCAGCCCGGCTGGAAAGCTCGTACCCTGAAAAATAAAATGGGTATGAGAGCGGCAACCACCGGCGGGATTCATATTGAAAATGTAAAGGTACCGAAAGAAAACTTGCTTGGCGATATCGGCAAAGGGTTCCGCTATGCAATGACCACCCTCGATAGTGCCCGTATTGGTGTGGCTGCCCAGGGTGTCGGTATTGCTCAGCGGGCGCTTGATGAAGCGGTGGCATATTCCAAGAAGAGGGTCGCTTTTGGTGCACCGATTGCCAAGTTGCAGGCTATCCAGTGGATGATTGCTGATATGGCGACTCGTGTTGCTGCCGCACGCGCGTTGACCTATAAGGCTGCCCAGATGCAGGATGCCGGTGAACGGTTCAGCCTTGAAGCAGCAATGGCGAAATTGTATGGTTCGGAGACTGCCAATTTCTGTGTTGACAGATGTATGCAGATTCATGGCGGATATGGGTATATCGGTGAGTTCTCAACAGTCGAGAAACTCTACCGTGATCAACGAGTACTGGAAATTTACGAAGGAACATCGGAAGTTCAGCGTCTGGTTATTGCCGGTAATATCATAGGTCGTTGATGAAATTCGGGGATTTTGAAATATACACCTTCGTCGAGCAGACATTTCGGCTCGACGGGGGGAGTATGTTTGGGGTGATTCCCAAGACCATGTGGGAACGGTTGATTCCTGCTGATAACAACAACCTTATCCCCATGCAAAACAACCTGTTTGTGCTGAAAGCACACGGAAAAACCATGATATTCGATATCGGGCTGGGAGATACGCTTTCCGACCGTGAGAAGAAAGTCTATACTGCCGATGGGATATCAAATCTCGAACAAGGGTTGGCATCACTTGGGTTAACCACTGATGATATTGATTTCGTAATTCTCACCCACCTGCACACGGATCATGCCGGGGGAGCAGTAAAGCTCGTTGATAAGCAGTTTGTTCCTCGTTTTGCAAAGGCAAAATATCTTATTAGTAAAGAAGAATGGGACGTTGCCACTCATCCGAATGAGCGTACCTCGGCTGTGTATATCCCGGAGCGTTACTATGCTCTGAAAGATGCCGGACAGGTGGAATTGATTGATGCCAATACGGAATTGTTTCCGGGAATAAAAGCAGTATATACCGGTGGACATACCGAGGGACATTTTGGAATACAAATGGAATCCGGCGGACAGAAAGTCTGGTATTATGCTGACATCTTCTGCACCTCTGCCCACATGCGTGTACCGTTTGTCCCGGCGACCGATTTGTTTCCACTGCAAACGATGGAAGTCAAAAGAAATGCTCTGCCGGAAATAGTTGGTGATAAAGTGATTATGGCGTATGACCATGATACGAAAATACCGTTTGGACAGGTAATACAGGAAGGAAAGAAGCTGACAGTAACACCTGTGGAGGAACGCAGGTCAGGAGCCTTGCATTCCTGACCGTTGTTTTACCGTTTATGTGGCAGGACCACAAGGGTTATGCCCTACAAGA
>JAJRZL010000171.1 GCA_024275255.1 Candidatus Zixiibacteriota bacterium
AGGTCGGGTTCTGAATCCGCTGAAAGCGGATGAAAAACCCTACTTTTGCTTTTCATGAATTTAATAGTGGTAATTCATTCTGTGGAAAATTGACTCATTATATTTTTGGCAATTTCCCCCACAGTTTCTTTTTGTATCATACCGGTATTGGAATCATACCAGTCGAAGGCTGACGTATCGCCAGTCAATTCCTTAATTTCCTGTATAACATCACTTGGGTTTATCCACTGTAAAGTTAGCAAGGTATATCCTCTTACCTGAGCATCGGGGTTTTTAAGGGATGGGATGATTATATCAATACTGTCTGCATAGACTGAAGGTTGTCTCTGGGAAACTCGTGCTATCGCCCAATGGGTCCCTCGCTCAAATGGTTCCTCATCAGTGTAAGAAAGCAAGAGCTTGCCGAATTCCGGTATCAGAGTGGGGACATGATATAAAATTTCCCCGATTGTTTCCGGGGCATGCCAGCCGATATTGCCGGATTCGTCATTCATCATCCAGAAATTATGCCTGACAAGCTGGTGAATAGTATCGTGTCGGTTCTTATCAAGTAATGCGGTAACATGTCCTAACGCATCAATGGTTCGCCATACCAGCAGTTGGTCGTTGGAAAACAACATTGATGATAATATCGAAAGGGGATTTCTGACTGTTTGTGCCCATTTCAGGATGCTAGTAATATCATGGGATTGCAGGAACCGGGAAACGATTTCTTTTTGCCGGGCTCGTTGTGATGTCTGATATTGGGAGTATTGTTTAGTCATACATACAATATAAGGTTTACTGCAAAAGAAAGCAAAAAACAACCGGCAGAGAAGATACTCCGCCGGTTGATATTCTTTGAAATGTTGAGAAGAGAATTACATTCTTGCCACACACCCGGCAATCAAGTCACGCAGTTTCGGCTCTGTACGGGATGCGGCTCCGATAACATCATCGAGTGAGCAGGGGTGCATATTGTCAGCCAGTCCCATATCGGTAATGATTGAAAATGCCAGTATCTTGTTATGCTGATGGTGAGCGGTTATAACTTCCGGAACAGTTGACATCCCTACCGCATCAGCACCGAACCCGCGGAGCATTCGATATTCGGCAGCGGTTTCAAGGCAGGGTCCGGTCAATCCCACATAGACACCTTCCTGCAAAGGGAGTTTAAGGTCGAGAGCAACTTCCCTGGCTATCTGAATATATCCGCGGTTGTACACTTCATACATATCCGGGAACCGGTCACCCCAGTTGTCGTCATTGGGCCCGATAAGCGGATTACCGGGGAAAAAGTTGATATGATCCTTAATCAACATAATGTCACCGGGTTTGAAATTCGGGTTCAACCCTCCGGCCGCGTTGGAAACGATGAGTGTATGAATCCCCAAAGCTTTCAACACCCGAATCGGAAATGCAATCTGTTTGAAGGAATAGCCTTCATAGTAATGGAACCGTCCCCGCATACAAACGACCGGTTTTCCGCTGAGAGTGCCAAAAAGCAGTTGTCCGGCATGGGATTCAACAGTTGAGACAGGAAAGTGGGGGATGGTATCGTAATCGACCGTGCCTGACATCTCTATTCCATCCACAAGAGAGCCAAGCCCGGTGCCGAGGATTATGCCTATTTCCGGTGTGAAAGATATTTGGCTTTTTATATGTGTTACCGCTTCGTTGAGCATCTTGTGGAATTCTTCAACTGTCTGCATTTGATCTCTCCTTGTATGGTTGATTGTCATCCTTTCAGCTTTAGCTAAGGTAACTTTTTGAGTTTTATATCTACTATTATTTTACTGGACACGCACTTTCGTGAGGGGACAGGAGAAAGAACCTTTTATTGTTATCATCTCTGAGCGCATGTTATGTGGTTTCCGCATAGGGATTTGTTGAAAAACCCTTGATGAGATAATAGGATATTGTGTCTTTATTCTTGTCATTCCCGCGAAAGCGGGAATCCAGTTTTGTACCACAAGGATGCTGGACCCCTGCTTTCGCAGGTGTGACAGGAAGAGCAAGAGTACAGGTGACAGAAAAGGAAGCGAGGATGGCATAAATATATCCTTCAATAAAACTTTGAACTTTCTCCACACTCTCCAAGGGGTGTATCAAAAACTCCGGTAATTCTTTTCAGACACCCTTCGACTACGCTCAGGGTGACCTGAAACATATGGTCATTCAATATGTCATGGTGGGTCCGACCAGGTGGAAACCATAACATGATTAGAAAAAACCCTCTTTTTCTACACTCCTGAAAGCGGGAATCCAGTTTTGTACCACAAGGATACTGGACCCCTGCTTTCGCAGGGGTGACAGAAAGCAAGGTTTTTATAAGCCTCTATCTTTCCCCAAACTTCTCCTCAATGCCGCTTTAATATTTTATGCACAGGTGATTACACAACCAGCTATCAATATATATCTATTACTTGACAACCACAATCGGGTATTCCTGTTGCGGAATAACCTGCCCGATATCCTGACCGAATACATGCTGTTGATTTAGTTCATCAGCAAATTGCCCGGCATCTTCTTCGGCAACGGCAATCAGCAACCCGCCTGATGTTTGTGGGTCATACAAAACCCGAATCATGTTTTCATCAACCGATGAGTCGATCAACGCCCGTCCCATCATAAAGTCACGATTGGCGTTTGCTCCCCCGGGAATCATCCCGGCTTCCGCTAACTCCAACGCATGAGGCATCAACGGTAACATTTCCGTAACGATGCGGAATGTAACTTCTGAAGCTGCTGCCATCTCAAAGGCATGGCCGAGTAATCCATACCCGGTAATATCAGTTGCGGCATGGGTATGGTATTGCAACATCAATTCAGATGCCCG
>JAJRZL010000172.1 GCA_024275255.1 Candidatus Zixiibacteriota bacterium
CCTTTTATTTAATTGACACTATTTTATACACCCTCTATCTTATTATTTACGTTAAATATCTGTTATTGAGAGATGAATGACCTGCGATGGTATGGAAAAAGAAAAAATTTTGGGGGGTGCTTATTGCGGTTGCCCTGCTGGCATACTGTGTTAAAGATGTCACCCTGAGTGAGCTTCAGGACTTATATCAGCGCCTGAACCTGTTTTTTCTTATTCCTGCTGTCGTCAGTTCTTTTGCCTTTGTGATGCTGAAAGGGTTGCGGTGGCGAATTATTGTCGAACCGCAGAAAAAAATCCCGATATTCCGCTCGATTACTCTCTATTCAGCAGGTCAGGTACTTAATATCCTCATGCCGGCATTGACCGGGCAGTTGGGGAGAATGATTCTATTTGCAAAGAAAGAAGGGTTGAGCAAGACCTTTGTCTTTTCCACTATTGTATTGGAAATCCTGTTTGATGCAATCACACTGGTGATATTTCTATTACTTACTTCATTAGCATTTGTATTTCCCTCGGAATACCGCTCGGTCAGTTATATCATTTGTGCCGTCACTCTGTTGTTGCTTGGTTTACTATATGTGCTTCTTCATTACCAGCACAAAGTGGAAGAATTCTGGAAACGGCGGTGCCGCAATCGGTGGCCCGGGTTTTATATCGGGGTAAAAAAATTCATTCGCTCTTTTTCCAAGGGTATCGAGATGCTGCGTTCCAGTCAGCACTTGGCAGGTTCGATTCTTATTTCGTTGATATTCTGGGCGGCGCACATGTTTGTTGTCTATTTCCTGTTTCTCTCGTTCGGGTTCGGGTTACCGCTGGCAGCAGCGGCGGCGGTAATGATTATCAACACCCTGGCGCTTATGGTTCCGATTACTCCCGGAAATGCCGGAACATTCGAAGTCGCTGTCAGTACAACCTTGCTGGCTTTTGATGTCGCTCGTTCCGATGCGGTTATGTTTGCGTTGGCGCTCCACTTGCTTGATTTGCTGCCGATTTACCTGCTGGGAACACTGTTCCTCCGTACCGAAAAAGTATCGATTGAAGAGATAAAAACGAAGCACGAAGATGATAGCTTGCTTGATAAAGTAACGGAAGATGGGGTGTTAGTTGATCAGGAGGAAACCGTATGATAAAGTCCTTTCTGTATCTCCCCAATGAAGGTGTCAAGGTACGCGATGGAGTTGAAGATTTTGACCGGCTGGTGATGGAAAAGGATGCCATTCTCTGGGTTGATATGTCGAAACCGACAGATGAAGAATCTTTTGTCTTGACCCATGATTTTCATTTTCACCCGCTTGCCATCGAAGACGTTATCTCTGAAAAACCGCGTACGAAGCTCGATGATTACGACCGGTACTTGTTCCTTGTGTTCCAGATTGTTGACTATGTGGGCAGGGAAGAGGGACTGAAAATAGGTGAGATTGACTTGTTCCTGACCGACAATGCCCTGGTTACAGTTCACTATGATGATCACCGCATTTTTGATTATCTGTACCATAGAGCCGAACGGGATGAACGCTTGATGGCTCGGGGGGTGGATTTCCTGTTCCATGCGGTAATTGATACTATTGTCGATAACTACAATTCTACTCTTGATATCATTGAGTATGAAGTTGACCAGGTTGAAGATGATGTCCTTGGGGAAGCTGACGAGGAAACACTCCGATCAATTTTTACCCTGCGACGTGATATTGTCGAATTAAAGCGTATTGTTATCCCGCAGCGGGAAATTGTTTTGCTGTTATCCCGGGAACACTACCCGCGTATCTCCAGCCGGGCTGCTGTCTATTTTTCAGATATCCATGACCATCTGGTACGAATCGAGGACCTTGTGACATTTCACCGCGAGATATTGAACTCCTCCCTGGAAATATACTATTCCTCGATATCGACCAAGACTAACGAGATTATTAAAGTATTGACCATTTTTACGGTACTGTTTATCCCCCCGACCTTTCTGGTGGGGCTGTGGGGGATGAATTTTAAGTATATGCCGGAATATGAATGGAAATACGGGTATTTGTTTGCATTATTAATAATGTTATTAACCGTTCTGGGGCTGGTTGTTTTCTTTCGCAGAAAAAAGTGGCTGTAATTAAAAAAATATTGAATCTTCTTGACAATTCTTCCGTCTTACGTTATAGATACTGAACGGTAGGTATGTTATGAGCGGAAAGATGACAACCCAGAAACGACGGATTCGGCAAAGCCCCAAGATGCCCGCCGAGCTGCGGCGAGAGCAGTTGTTGAAGGCAGCCAACGACTTATTTGTAAAAAAGGGGTATCGGGCTACTACACTTGATGAAATCGCTCAAAAAGCCGGGTTGACCAAGGGGGCTATCTATTTTCACTTTAAGAACAAAGAGAGCATTTTAGGGGAGCTGGTAAAAACCGTTTCGCAGGCGTATGAAAAAGGCATCAATACATATTTGGGGAAAAATCATACTCCCGTGGAACTATTCCAGCTTTTATTGGAGATTGATTCCAAAATCCCGATGCCGGAAGCCCGACGAAACCCGGGTCTGTTGTCTGAAATAATGAAGTTACCCCGGATACGGACACAGATGCGGGATGCCTTTAATAAATCGGTGGATAAGCTTAGTGATGCCCTTGATTCTCGTTTCGGGCGTACGGTCAAGCAGCGTCGCAGTCTGGTTATCATGCTGATAGCGTATCTTAATGGTTTGAAATTTGTCAGTACCTATCATTCGGAAAGTGTTGATTTTGAGAAACAGACTGAGTTGTTTTTGAAGTTATTCCAGGCAACATACGGAGATAACCCAGGGGAAAAATAAATGCTGTGCGGCAGCAGGAGAAAACCGGTGAATAGATTGATTCTCATATTGTTCATTGTCGTAATTCTGGTAAGTAATCTTTTTGCACAGGAACCAGTCAATCTTACGATTGCTGATGCCAGACAGCGTGCTCTTTCCTTTAACAGGAGTTACCTTGCCGCTAAAGAAGAAGTCGATAAAGCCCAGGCGGAAGTCATAAAAGCGAGAGCCGGGGCGTTGCCGATGATAACAGCCGGTGGTTCCTATACCAGGAATCTATCACTCCGTTCATTTTTCTTTGAAAATGATCAGGGAGAATCTGTTGAACTTCAGTTTGGTTTCAAAAATAATTTTGGTGCTTCTATTTCAATTCGTCAGCCGTTGTATCAGGGAGGGAAAGTATTTACAGCGCTGGCAATCGCCAAACTTTACAAAAAATATGCCCTTGCCGGGTTAGAACAAGCGGCTGATAATGTTATCTATAATGTTGACGTCCTGTTCTATAATGTAATTCTTCAACGCGCCCGGCTGGATGTGCTTCAAAAAGCGTTGGAGGCAAACAGCTATAACCTTGAAGTTGTCGAAAAGAAATACAACCAGGGGTTGGTCTCCCAGTATGAAGTACTTCGGGCACGAGTAGAGAAAAACAATCTTTTACCCGGTGTCCTGCGGGGACAATCAGATATCAACCTTGCTGAAAAGCGGTTGAAATCGTTCCTCGGATATTCTCTTGAAACTCCGCTCACTTTAATCGAGGAAGTGGAGGATACCTCGCTGGTAGCAATACCATCTCTTGAGGAGTGCATTGACTCAGCTCTTGCTCATCGACCGGAGATGATACAGGCAGATTATTACTGTGATATTACCCATAAAGCGATAAAAATAGCCAAGGGGGCATACTATCCATCGCTTGACGCGGTATCGACGTACGAGTGGCAGTCGCAGTCGGATGCTTTTACGCTGAGTGACAATATCAGTAAATCATTTACTGCCGGGATTACGTTATCGTTACCGATTTTTCTCGGTGGCAGCCGCTCAGGAGAAGTACAGGAAAGAAAGGTCGCGTATAACCAGGCACAGTTGCAGATGAAACAGCTTGAAGACAATATTCGCCTTGAGGTGGAGGAAGCGTATGACAACTTGTTACAAGCAAAAAAAGCGCTGGATATACAGGGAACGAATATTGCCGAGGCAGAAGAAGGGCTCAACATAGCGAATCTGCGCTACAAGTCTGGTGTGGGTACGTTGCTGGAAGTGCTTTCAGCACAGGTGGCGTTGACCAGTGCCCGTAAAGCACAGGTGGAAGCGATGTATGGATTTCGTGAAGCTCGTTCACGGTTAAGAAAAGTGAGTACAATTACAGGATTTTAGCTATAGAAGTGGTTATGAAAATACGTAATACAATGATATCGGTATCGGTGCTGTTGCTAAGTATGGCGCTTACCTCGTGTGGAAAGAATGAAGAAAAAGAAAGTGTCGAGGAGCGGATTATCGCTGTCAAAGCAGCAGTGGTGCATACTTCCGACGAAGAGGTGATTAAAACCTACACCGGCACTCTGGAAGGTGTACGTCAGGCTGTCTTGCGCAGTAAAATATCCGAATCTGTAGAAAAGATTCATGTCAAAGAGGGTGACCGGGTACAAGCGAACAGCGTGCTGGTAACCCTTGATAAATCAGGCTCCAGCTCCAGTTATCAGCAGACATACTCCGTGTATAAGAATGCTGAAAAGAACTACAACAAAATGAAATATCTCTACGATGAGGGTGCTGTCAGCGAGTCGATGTATGATGATGCCCGCACCAACTATGAAGTGAGTAAAGCTGCGTTTGAAGCAGCACGGAAACTTGTCGAGATTCAAACTCCGATAAGCGGGATCGTAACATCGGTAGAGGTATCTCGGGGTGAATACTTATCCCCCGGGCAGGTTGTTGCCACCGTGGCTACAACAGACAGCCTGCGGGTAAAGTTTGGAGTAAACAGTGCGGATATCAGCCATGTGACGGTTGGCGATCCTGTCCGTATCGTTGTCGAAGATGTCAACAGGGTTGCCACGGGAGAGATTATCTCCGTTGCCAGTTCGGCTGATCCGGGAACGCGGGCGTTTCAGGTGGAAGCGGTACTTGATAACAGGGATAATACTTTTTCCCCCGGTTTATTTGTCCGTATTGAACTTATTATGAAAAAACTGCCGGATGTCATAACCATTCCTCATCAGGCTGTTATCACGCTGGAGGGCAAGGATGAGGTGTACGTGGTGAAGGGCAGTATTGCCCAAAAAAGAGATATCACCCTGGGTGATGATCTTGACGGACGCATAGTCGTACTTGATGGTTTGCAGGCGGGGGATACGTTGGTAACATTGGGACAGAACTATCTTGAAGATGGTGTACGGGTGAACATTACAACATTTGAGACCGGTAAATAATGAAATTATCCGAAATATCAGTAAAACGACCTGTCTTTGCGACAATGATGATCGGTGCCTTGCTGGTGCTGGGGTGGTTCTCTTATACGGAATTAGCGGTTGATTTATTCCCTAATGTCGATTTTCCGATTACCATTGTTCAGACAGTATATCCCGGTGCGGCGGCGGAAACGGTTGAAACTGAAGTAAGCAAGAAGATTGAAGATGCCGTGAATGAAATTTCCGGTATCAAGCATATTACTTCACGTTCACGCGAAGGGTATTCTCTTATCATTATTGAATTCAAGCTCGATAAAAAGGGATTTGAAGCGACGCAGGAAGTCCGGGAAAAGCTGGGGAAAATACGGGCTGATTTACCCGAAGATATCGAAGAACCCCTGGTACAGAACTACGACCCCGATGCACAGCCGGTGTTGTCTATTGCTATTTCGGGAAAACGGTCACCACGTGAAATTACGGAATTAACCAAGCAGGTTATCAAGAAGCGTCTGGAAACTATCAACGGGGTTGGTAACGTTGCCTTGGTCGGGGGAAAAGAGCGGGAAATTCTCATTGCGCTTGACCCGGTAAAAATGGAGGCGTATCACGTAGCAATCACTGATGTGAACCGGGCTGTTTCAGCAGGGAATCTTGAAATCCCCGGCGGAAGAGTGGATGAGAACAACCGGGAATATCTCGTGCGGCTTGCCGGTCGCTTGAAGCGAGTGCATCAGTTTGAGAATATAATCGTCAAAAATTTGAACGGTACGCAGATTTACCTGAAAGATATTGCCGTTGTTTCGGATACGATAAAAGAACCGCGTTCATTCTCCAGCTATGATGGGGAGTCGGCGGTGTCGTTGACGGTTACCAAGCAGTCGGGCACGAACACGGTTGAGATGGCACGGCAGGTAAAAAAGGAAATCAAGAAGCTCCAAAAGGAGTTGCCGGCGGACATTACAGTTGAAGTCGTTGATGATAAGTCGAAGTTCATCGAGGATTCAATCCATGAAATCCTCTTTAATATCCGTTTTGGTACATTGCTTGCTGTCCTGGTGATTCTTCTGTTCCTCTTTGATTACCGTCCGACCATTATCAGCGGTCTTTCTATTCCGATTTCGATTATCGCTACCTTTACCTTGATGAAAGCACTCGGTTTCTCTGTCAATATAATGACTCTTATGGGGCTTTCTCTTGCCGTGGGGATACTGATTGATGATGCCATTGTTGTTATAGAAAATATCTACCGTCATCTTGATTCCGGGAAAACCCCTTTTCAAGCTGCGATTGACGGGACCAAAGAAATTGGGCTGGCAGTTTCGGCTACTACTTTCTCCATTGTTGTTGTCTTTTTACCGGTAGCGTTCATGGAAGGTATAGTCGGACGGTTTTTCTACCAGTTTGGGATGACCGTAGCGTTTGCGGTGCTGGTGTCTCTCTTTGTTGCTTTTTCGCTGACCCCGATGCTTTCTTCACGCTGGCTGCGGAAGAAGGTTGCCAAAAAATCAAAACCCGGGAAATCATCTCCTGCCCATGGCTTTTTTGAAAAAGTAAAAACAATCTATAAACAGTTATTGGCGGCATCATTGAAAATGCGATGGCTGGTGATGCTGATTGCGATAGGTTCCTTTGCTCTGGCTCTTTTCATTGCCCGGTTTGTCGGAACGGAATTTATTACCGAAACCGATGAAAACCGCATGTTGATTGATATTACCACTCCGCCGGGAACCGACCTTGAGGAGTCTATCCGTCGTTTCAGGGAAGTTGAACAGGTTGTGAAACAGCTTCCTGAGGTTACTCATACCTTTATTACAATTGGCTCTGGAAATGACCCGGTAACTGACGGGAAAATACTTGTCAAGCTGGTTGACAAAAGTGAACGGTCGCTGACTGCCCGACAGTTGATGGACTCAACACGTATCCTGATGGCATCTATACCCGGTATTAAAGCCGCAGTCAGTCGGGGAAAAAATGAAGGTGGCGGGGACAAACCGATTGAGATATCTATTCGCGGACCTGAGTTAAGTGAGTTGACGAGATTGGCTCGCGAGGTACAGAAAATATTCTATGAAGTTCCGGGAGCTGCCGATGTTGACAACACCCTCGAAGAAGGGAAACCGGAAATGCGTATTCATGTTGATAGACGTCAGGCAGATGACCTTGGTCTTGACTTGTTCACCATCTCGACAACAGTTCGTAACCTCGTGGAGGGAAAAGTTGTCACACGTTTCAAGGAGGGCAACGAGGAATATGATGTGCGAGTCCGTCTTGATAAGGCACATCGTTCGTCAGCGGAGGATATCAGCCGGATATTGGTCCTGAGC
>JAJRZL010000173.1 GCA_024275255.1 Candidatus Zixiibacteriota bacterium
CGGGTAATTTTGTGAAAATTATGGCATCACCATTTACTATGAAAAAAGCTTTGGTCCGGACAGGACAGCGGTTGCATGAACGAGGCATGGTTGCCGGAACTGACGGTAACATATCGGTACGGCTTGATGACTACCGTATTATGATTACTCCTTCAGGAATGGCAAAAGGATTTCTCAACCCGGAGGATTTGGTTATTGTCGATATCAACGGTAAGCACCTTCAGGGAACCCAAAAAGCCTCAAGTGAAATGCTCATGCACCTATTTGTGTATCAAAACAGGGAAGATATTACTGCCTGTGTCCATTCGCACCCTCCCTATGTAACCGCATTCGCCGTTGCCGGGATACACCTTGCCGAAGATATTTTACCGGAAGTGGTGCTCTCTGTTGGCGGTATTCCTCTGACCGACTATGCTCCTCCCGGAACCGACGCGGTTCCGAAATCACTGGCGCCATTCATTGAAGAAAATAACGCTTTTATCTTGCGTAATCACGGACTACTCACTATCGGGAAAACACTCGATGAAGCGTACTACCGTCACGAAACCGTAGAGCACTATGCTCGGATCGTTTTTCTTGCCCGCCAACTGGGAAATATTGACAGTATTCCCTCCGATGATTTCCAGCGACTGGAAAAAATGCGGAAAAAGCTGGATGATACCTGGAACAACAGGAAGAATTAGCTGCTCATGACTGTCAAAATAATTAAAAAAGTCGTGGTTGATAAAGCGGACCGTTTGTACCAGCTCCCCCCTGACCTTAGCTCCTTTATACCCGGACAGCAGAAAAGCGAGCAGGGCAGAAAAATTCCTTTTATTGACCTGGCAACATTTCACTGGCCCATAGCTCCCGAACGGGACAGCGATATCCCCGCCTCTTCTTTGGCTCCTGTCGGAAAAGAACGGATTGCCGAACTCTGCGAAGAACTGGCAAACTGGTATGGTTCTTTTCACGGGGTAAAAATCAATCCTGAAAAAGAAATCTATATCGGACCGTCAATAACAGACCTGCTCTGGCAACTGGCTTTGGCATTTATTGATACCGGGGATATTGTTTTTGTCCCCGATTTAGGGGTGCCTCTTTACCGACGGCTCACCACTGCCTGTGGCGGACAACCGGTAAATTACATGATTAGCGCTCGGAAAAGCTGGACCCCTGACTTTGAGCGTATCAACACCCGGTTGGGACGGGTGGCGCGGATACTGTTTCTCAACTCTCCCCACAATCCTACCGGCGCCGAACTGTCCGAAAAAGAATTTGCCGATCTCATCTGGATTGCTGCCCGGGAGAATATCGCCCTTGTCAATGATGCCGCCTATGCCACCCTTTCAGGACGTAAGCCGTTATCTTTACTTGCAGTCAGCAACGGGAAAAAAGTAGGAATCGAGGTAGGTTCTTTTTCCTACATGTTCGGTTTACCGCCGCTTCCGGTTGGATTTGCTATCGGGAACCGTGAAATAATCAGTGGGTTGAAGCTGGCTTCGAAACTGTTTCACACCATGATTCCGGATTACTTCATTGAGTTGATTCTTGAAGGGATACACAAATTTCCCAATACCGCTCTTTCTCATTTACAGGCGGAACTGACCGTCACACAGGCAGAAGCTGTTCGGCTGCTGGAAATAATAGGGCTGGAAAAAGCCGGGTTTGATACCGTACCGTATCTCTGGGCGAAAATACCCCGCCGACGACATGCTACAACCGTATCCGCTCAACTGTTTCGTATGACCAAAATACAAACGATCCCCGGAGTCGCTTTTGGTAACAGCGGTGAAGGGTATTTGCGTTTTTCTCTCACCGCCCCGGTGGACAACTATCGTACTGCCCAGGAACGGGTAAAACGTAAAATCCGATTTCTTAAACTGTCGAAAGTACAATGAAAGATGTAATCCGCATAGGCGGGATGTTGTTTTACGGGTTTCACGGTGTCACTCCCGCCGAGAAAGAAACCGGACGATTATATGAGGTTGACTGTGAACTGGGTGTGGACCTTGCCGAAGCCGGACTGTCCGACAGGCTTACCGATACGGTTGATTATGCGGAGATTTATAACCTGATAAAAGAAACGGTCGAAGGAACGGCTTTTGCTCTTCTGGAGGGCCTGGCGGCAAACCTTGCCGGCAAAATACTTGACAGGTTTCCGGTCTATCAGGTAACTTTGAAAGTCCGAAAAATGACTCCGCCGATACCCGGAAAAATTAAATTTATTGAGGTTGAAATAACAAGGTATCAGGAAGATGTGTCGAAATTAATTGATAGAAACCAAAACAATGAAAAAGGATAGACGACACATGACAACAACAGCATATCTTTTACTCGGCACCAATCTTGGCGACCGTGAGCACAACCTCGAAACGGCGTTGGGAAAACTGGAACTGATACCGGGACTTGAGGTTACCGCATCATCGGCAATCTATATCACCGAACCGCAGGATATGGTCGGCGAACAACCTCATTTTTTGAACCAGGCAGTCAGGATTGATTACCAATACCGAGCCGATGAGCTGCTCAACGAGCTGGAGCAAATCGAGCGAGTGATGGGGCGTACCTCCAAGGGTACTAAGGAACCGCGTATCATTGACCTTGACATTTTATTGTTCGGCGACGAAATCATGGAAACCGACCGGTTGTCTATTCCACATCGGGAATTGCTCAACCGTCCGTTTGCCATGATTCCGCTTCTGGACATTGAAGAAAATATCATCCACCCGGTTACCCAAACACCGGTGAAGGACTTTTTACGGAAACAGGATTATAAAGGAGTAATACTGTACAGGGAACATGTCGCACGGCAAGTCTGATCCAGTTTATATCGCTGTTGAAGGTGTAATCGGTGTCGGAAAAACATCGTTTGCCTCCATGCTGGCGAACAAGCTCGATGCCGAGCTTATTCAGGAAGAAGTATTTGATAATCCCTTTCTCGTAGATTTCTACAAGAATCGCAAACGGTATGCCTTCTCCTGTCAGCTTTACTTCCTGCTCACCCGTTTCCAGCAGCAACAACAGTTGATTACCCGCGACTTATTTGCAAAAACTATCGTTTCTGATTTCCTGTTTGCCAAAGATGCTATCTTTGCATCAGTGACCCTATCCGACAGAGAACTGGCATTGTACAACAAAATTGCCCCTATCCTCGCCCGCGATATCCCCAAACCGGACCTGGTGTTGTATCTTCAGGCATCGACACCGGTATTGATGAAACGTATTCGCAAACGCAATTTCTCCTTTGAGAAAACTATTGATAGCGACTATATCGAGACCCTGAACAAAGCTTATGATTACTTTTTCTTCGATTATACCGATACCCCTTTGCTGGTTGTTCGTACGGATGATATTGATTTTGTCAATACTCCCCAACATTTTGATGATTTAGTCGCACAAATTCAAAAACCGATTACCGGCAAGAAGTATTATTCTCCCGCCGGGGATTTGACTACAACGTAAACAGCCATGTCACGCACTCCACAGAAAAAAAAGAATACGGTCCAGACGTTTATCAATAAAAAGGCAAAAGGCGAAAAGATAACCGTCCTGACTGCCTATGACAGTTTTATGGCATCGCTTCTTGATAAAGCAGGGATAGATGCCATTCTTGTCGGTGACTCGGCTGCCAATGTCATTCACGGATATACTTCTACCCTGCCGATTTCAATGGATATCATGTTGGCACATACAGCCGCGGTCGTTCGGGGGACACAAAAAGCACTTGTCATAGCTGACATGCCGTTCCTGTCTTACCAACCCTCAGTAGAGACAGCCATCAGAAATGCCGGACGCTTTTTGAAAGAAAGCGGCTCCGAGGCAGTTAAAATCGAGGGTGGGATGGAAATGGTCCCGACTATCAAGCGAGTCATAGAATGTGGTATCCCCGTGATGGGACATATTGGTCTTACTCCCCAGTCAATTCATCGGTTTGGCGGTCCCAAAGTACAGGGACGACATGACAAATCACGGGCGTACCTGATGGAATCAGCACTGGCGTTGCAGGATGCCGGATGTTTCTCGATTGTGCTGGAGCTCATGGAAACCACCATTGCCGGGGAAATTACCCAGGCACTGGATACCGCAGCTACAATCGGTATTGGAGCCGGTCCCGACTGTGACGGACAAGTACTGGTTATCAATGACATGTTAGGGTTACGGGATGAGCATTTCAAACCAAAATTCCTCCGGGAATATGCCAATCTGCCTCCGATTATTCTCAATGCGGTAAAACGATATATTGATGATGTCACCCGTGGTGATTTCCCCAACGAAAACGAGTCTTATAGCAGCTCCTGATATTCGAGATTACGGACCTGCATTTCTTTCCATGTTTTCAGATAAAAAGATTTGACAATTGGACCACAATCCATAGATTACAGGTCCAAACCAATGTCCTTCGGGACAATGGGGGTGTAGCTCAGTGGTAGAGCACCTGCCTTTTAAGCAGGGTGTCGATGGTTCGATCCCATCCACCCTCATTTTTTTATCTGGTCGGGAATTACCATAAATCAGCAGGGAAAACGATTTCAACTTTGCAAGTGCTTGCCGGTAACACACATATCGTTTGGGTCAGGGTATCGTTTTCGGGAAGATAGATAGCATATAGTATATGATTCCCCATGGGAATATTCGAAAACGAAAAACTCCCATCGGTGGCAGGATTAATCGTCACGGCTGCCATCCCTCCGGTACCATTGGGATATGTCAAACGAACCTGCACCGAATCCCGATAGTCCACTCCCGGCACCTGTCCATCGGCATCGACAAGATATCCCATGACACTATTGGAAAGCAGTTCGGCGGTACTCGAAGCAAACGCCCGGTCGATATTGCTCCCGGACCCGACAGAACGCACAATAGTACCAGTGTACACATAGTTTGCACCCCAGGCATCCCGAAGATATTCCGAACCACTGGCACCTGTTTCGATATAGGGACCATTCCAGGTTGTATATCCACCGGGATTGGAAGTCAGGGCATTGAGAGAAGCTGGTAATGCCCCCACATCACCGACATACCCAAAGTCAACCCGGGCGCCATGTTCATAAATATGTGGGTTTCCGGTTATCGCTTGTGCCAGTTGGTCCAGTTCCTTTTTAGTCTGCTCAACCTTGGCGGTTTCGATAGCAGGCATCATCTTACGGGTAGCCACGGTAGCAATGATACCGACTATAACAATGATGATAATTAACTCAATGAGAGTAAATCCGCTCTGCTTTTTCCAAATCATATACCTTATCCATACCGGCTTTTCCGGTTTAATTACCCATGTTATATAAAACCTGTATCTCCGCTGGTGTCAAAACCCGGTCATAAATCCGAACATCATCAATAAGCCCATGCCAGAATTGTTTAGCGTTACCTTTATCATCCAATGCCCCAATAAACAATCTACTTGTTGTTTCTGCGGGACCGGGCCCGGTTGCAGTGCTGTCAAGAACCCCGTTCCAGTATATTCTCCATTCGCTACCGTCATATGAACTTGCCAGATGTACCCATGTTCCTGCTGATAGCTGTTGTTGAGACTGAACACCAACATAACCGGCATCACGCCTTTGAAAAACAACATCACCATTATTGGAAGCAGTTTTTAACTCCCACTGTGTTTTTGGACCATTTTTCCCTTTTGATATAACCTGTTGATTAATACCAACCGATGTCGGTTTCACCCAAACAGAAATGGTAAAGTTAGTAATCAGGGAAAGAGAGGTTCCAATGTCGATATAGTCATCAGCACCATCAAAATCCAGTGCCCCACCAATTTTTCCGGTGACCCAGTCAGTTGCAGGGTTCATATTAACGAGGGTACCATTATAACCGTTACCGGAACTGTCATGGGCAATCGTTCCGCTGGTTTCATCGAGGGGCCAGTATGCGACTGGATTAGGAAGTGTGGCTCCTGCCTGCCAGACATCACCGGGGAGATAGTAGCTCCTGTACACAGATGATTTCGGCAGCACAGACACAAACCGTTTCAGAGTATCGCTGGTAGGCAGGTAAACAATTTGCAAGTCATGGTTGCCGATGGGAATGGAATCAAAAGAAAAATAACCGCCGATATCGGTGTTGGTTGTTTTGGTAGTGATGGAGCCGGCTCCGTCAGGGATAAACAGACGTATCACCAACGAATCTTTATACGTACTCCCGGGAGGGGAGCCATCCGAATCAAGAACCGTTCCACCTACCTTATTGAGCAGTAAATCCCTTGTCGAGTTTATCACCCGCTTTACAATGCCACCGGATTTCCCGGATGATGTTATTGCTATCCCTCCATTGTAACTATACAACTCTCCCCAGGCATCCCGTTTGTGTTCATCGGTTATTTGTGTAAATGACGGTTTGAAATATGGTCCGTGCCAGGTACTGTATCCACCGGGGTTGGTAATAAGAGCATCGAGGTTGGGCGGCATAGCGCCAACATCACCAACGTACCCGAAGTCTGTTCGGACACCGCTGCTTTGCAGGGAAGGGTTTCCGGCAATGGCATACGCCAGCGCTTCCATCTCCGATTTTGTCTCTTCCGTTTTGACCGTGGTATTGATGGTTCCCACAACACGGAGAGCTACCGTAGCCAGTATTCCCATGATAATAACAGTGAGGACGACCTCGATAAGAGTCATCCCCCGTGAGGAGGTCCACAACAAATGTGAGACCCTGCTACCTGTATATGTTGATGTTTTTTCCAGCGGCATGATAATCACAATAATTCATTGTTTCCATCAGAAATAATTTTCCGAGAACTGGTAGGTTTTCATCCCTTTGTTTCGAGGAAGAATCGTTACCTGCCGTAATAAGGTGTCAACATTGGGCACATAAATAATGCGAAGCGGATGAATACCGACCGGCAGGGAATCTACGGTAAAACCTCCGGAGGCATCGGGATGATATGTCCTGGTAACAGTGTTTCCATAGCCATCGGGAACAGTGATTACAATAGTAACCGAATCCCTGTACACAGAGCCGGGAGCGGTTCCCCCGGCATCGGTTATGACACCGTTGAAACTATTGAGAATATAATCAACTGTGGCATCGGCTATCCGTTTGGTTATCGTATTCCCGCTACCGGTTGAAGTAATCGTAACCCCCCCGGTGTAGGTGTATGGCTTTCCCCATTCATCAGTTTTGAAACCGGTTGAATCCTGGGTAAAACCAGCCGGTATATAGGGTCCGTGCCATGTCACATACCCTCCGGGGTTTTCATACAACGCTTGTAAATCGGGCGGAAAAGCGCCTACATCACCGACATATCCGAAATCAGCCCGCACCCCTCCGTTCGTAATATCGGGGCTGCCGACAATGGCATCGGCGAGCATTTCCATTTCCCGTTCTGTTTTGACCCGACGCATATCATTCACAATGGTGGTCATCGACTGCATTGCCACCCCAAGCATGAGGCCGATAATAACAATCACCACAGTCAACTCTATCAGACTGAACCCATTGTTATTTGTGAACAATTGCTTCATATTTTTCATATTCGTATCTCTTTTGGTCACCATAAATCCGATGCCAGCACAATTTCCGAGTAATAGTTCTGCCCGGGATTTATCACTATCTGCCGGGTCAATGTATCACTTCGAGGGAGGTATATCACCTGCAACCGGTGTATCCCGATGGGAATGGAATCAAACTGCACGAAGCCATCGGCTCGTGGTGTTTTTGCATTTACTGACATACTCCCGGAGCCATCGGGATATTGCAGCACAACAATAACTGAATCCCGGTAGGTTCCCCCCGGAGGAGTATGGTTCAAATCGGTAACTGCTATCGACACAGAGTTGTACAATAAATCATTTATCGAGCCTGCTATCTGCCGTGTAATCGAGGAACCACTGCCGGTTGATGTAATCGTGTTCCCACCGGCGTACACGTATGGTTTTCCCCAGGCATCGAGTTGATACTCCGAAGAAGCAGAGATCACATCCGGGTAAAAATCATCCAGTACATAGGGACCATCCCAGGTAGCATAGCCCCCGGGATTACTTACTAACATACTCAGCGAGGAGGGCAATCCTCCCACATCACCAATATAACCAAAATCGGTCCGCACTCCCCCGGATTTTAGTTCCGGGTTCCCGGCTATTGCCCATGCCAACTGGTCAAGCTCACGCCGAGTCTCTTCTGTTCGGGCGGTATCATTGGCGGAACGGAGGGTACGGAGCGTCACCGAAGTCAGAATACCAACAATGACAATAACGATTATCAACTCGAATAACGAATACCCGGATTTATTTCCAATTCCAGCCAAGATATACTTCTCCCGAAAAAAGCCTTATTCTATAGGATTATCGGCAAATCAGGCAAGGGGTTAAGGTGGTAAAACGAGATGGAGAAAAACATGAGGACAGCTATTATTACTTTTTACCCCATGCAAAACCTTTGAAAGGTGATTCTCCCTTGAAAAGTCTTTACAAAAAATATCGTTTAGAGTAAATTGTTGGGTTATAATATGATTTTACAAACTGTGAAGAGTATAATGAAGTTCGACACCTTAAAAGATAATTTTACCATTCCCTCGGCGGAACAGAAAATCCTCGATTTTTGGGAAAAAGAAGAAATTTTCCATAAAGCCCAGGAAGCTGCCAAAAACCGTCCTCATTTTGTTTTCTATGAAGGACCTCCAACCGCAAACGGCAAACCGGGCATCCACCATGTAATTTCCCGAACAGTCAAGGACCTTGTCTGTCGGTACAAATATATGCGCGGGTATCGGGTCGATCGCAAAGCAGGCTGGGATACGCATGGTCTTCCGGTGGAAATCGCCGTAGAAAAAGAGCTGAAACTCGACTCCAAAACAAAAGTAGTTGAGTATGGCATTGAGAAATTCAACCAA
>JAJRZL010000174.1 GCA_024275255.1 Candidatus Zixiibacteriota bacterium
AACGATATATTCCCGATCTATACTGGTGTATATCTGTGTTGTAGATATATCGGCATGACCGAGCATTTCTTGCACCACCCGCAGATCAGCTCCCCCCTCAAGCAAGTGGGTAGCAAATGAATGACGGAAGGTATGAGGGGTCACTGGCTTGGTTATCCCCGCCCGGGCTGTTATTTTCTTAATTGCCTTCCATAAACCAACACGTGACATAGCACCGCCATTCTTATTGTGTAACAACAGATTACAATTTACGCTTACCCGCTTACCCGGAGATTGGTTCAGGTATTGTTCAATCGCTTGTTTGGCAAATTGCCCGAGAGGCACAAGGCGTTGTTTATTTCCTTTGCCCGTGACACGAATAAACCCTGCTTCTAATTCGATATCAGATAATCGTATTTGCAGTAATTCCGATATCCGCAAGCCGCAGCCATACAGTAATTCTATAATCAGACGGTCACGGAGACCATTACGGGCTTGTAAGTCGATACTGTTGATTATCTGTTCGATATCACCCGGGGACAGGTAATGGGGATGATAACGCATTATTTTTGGCGCAGAGTATGCTTGAAATGGATTCTCAGCCACAACCTTTCTTGCCTGTAAATAGGTAAAGAACTGTTTCATGCAGGAGAGTTTCCGGGCGATTGTTGTCGGTTTTCGTCCGGCTTTTCCAAGATAGGCAATAAAGTCACTGGCATGAGCAGGGCTGATATCGGAAATGCTGCTTACGTTCAGTCTGCTGACAAACTCTTTCAAGTCATGTCGGTACGAGCTGATAGTATTTGCTGATTGTCCTCGTTCCAGTTTCAGGTAAGCAAGAAAATCGTTGATATGTAGTTGTAAATCAGTCACCACGCTTACACCCCATGAGCAAGAGCTACTACTCCAACGACCGTATGCCCGGCTGATTCCAGCGTTGCTTTTGCCTCTTTCACCGTCGCACCGGTAGTGACTACATCATCGACAAGCAAAATCCGCTCCCCGGTATCAGTATCATCAGCCACGTCAAAAACTCCGTGGACATTACGAAGTCGCTTTTTTATATCAAGACGCGCCTGTGGGGTTCGTCTTTTTATCCTGAGCAATAGTTCTGTGTTCACCGGAAGGTGTATATATCTATGCAATTCTTCAGCAAGTATCAAAGCCTGGTTATACCCCCGTTGACGTTCCCTGCCGGGATGTAACGGAATCGGGACCAGACAGGTTGCATCGCACTGAAGTAACAAAGTATGAAACTCACAGTACAAACGAGGGATATAACAGGATGCAGCTCTGGTAATCCCCCGGAATTTGAACTGGATAATTATTTCACGCAATACCGGGCGGTAATTTCCATAGGCGAACAGAGCAACCCCTTTTTCACTGCATCCAGCACAATAGATAGAGCCGACCAGCTCAGCACCGCAAATCAGGCAGAAAGGCATTGAGAACGTCTCTATGGCATCATCACAAGTATTACAGACCAACTGTCCGCTACTTTCATATTCTCCACAGGCAAGGCATAGAGGCGGGAACAGAAAGTCCAGCATGTTATCAATAGTCCTGATTATACCGGATTTATCTTGCTGCATACGTATAGTATGAAACAACCCGGCACAACAGGCAACAAAAATAGAGACCGGACAGAAAAGCAGGAGATATTATTTGCGAGCTAAAATCTCATTTACTGTTTTATTGATTGCCGAATGTTTGAAAAACAGCTTTTGTGTCGTGGAAAGATTATCTTTGAACGCCTTTATTTTTTCAATCGCCGGTTTATCTCCAATAGCTCCCAAGGCTTTAATAATTGCTAAGCGCAATTCATCCTTCGGAACAACATCACCGGCAAGTCTTTCAAACTCATTGCGGTTATCGAGAATATACCCCAAGTATTCCCGCGCAACCTCCCCCCCCAGTTTCCCCAGTGTGCTAATTCCTCTCAATAAAATGTGTGGATTGCGAGAGATGACATCCATCACCAACGGTGCCGTATCGGGAGTGCCTATCAAGCCAACGGCTATCATCGCACTTTCGCGAATTTCTTTCACCGGGTCATCGGTCATCAAAATCAGCATATCGCAGGCATCCTCACCGCCGATTTTCTCCAGCGCAGCAATAATTTCCCGGCGTACCCGCACATCTTTATCGCTAATCCGTAGCCGTAGCGGCATCACACCTTCCGGATCCTGGAGTTTTCCCAGTACAAAAATAGCATTTCGAATGATATACCATTTCGCATCCGGCAGCTCATGCCGCCCGCCATCCCGTTCAAACATGCTGTCATCAACAAGTATCTGCGAACATACTTTTAGCGATGCTTTTCCCAGCCCTGAGAGAACTTTCAACGCCATCTGTCGGATATAACGATCGGGATGAGAAATGATATTGGACATCCCGGTAGCAATTTCTTCCCCACCGGTAGCAATAAAGATATCCTGTATGTAATTAGCTGTCTTTTTATCACCATGCATCAACTCATCAATCATCATTGCAACGACTTCAGGACGATTGATACGTTCCAGTATTTTTTTGATAGCGACCGACTCGTAGATAGTGACTTCATCGACCGTCTGATGAGCGGCATGAATCGCATGTGCCAGTTGAATAAGTAAATCATACCGTTTTTTCACTAAACACTTTTCCCAAAGCTGCCAGATAAACTCCGAGTACTAGAACGTCTCCTCATGCTTTTCAAGAACAGTGCATACTTTTTCGAGTACTTTACCAAAGACAACTTCATCGGTATCTAACTCAACAAGACGAATACAGGAAAGCAGTAAATCAAGCGCCCGATTACGGATACCGGCATCGGGTTTATTGAGATTATCGAGCAAAACAGATATGGTATCAAAGGCTTTCCCCCGCTGTCCCGTTCTCAACAAACGCAGGAAGGCATCGGAAAACTCAGCGGTATCACACTCAACCACCTGTTCTTCAAAGCATTTTTTGAGGAGGGTATCTATCTGGCAACTGGATTCAAACCGAATGGCAGTAACTTTGTCGCCTACTTTATCAGCAACTTCCGCAATCATCCGTTCATTTTCAAATGAGCCCTGCAAGCTATCGATTATAGCCTGGCGGTCGGGATGATAATCGAGCAGTTTCCAAAGCGACTGGTATTTTTTAGTCAGCGTATCATGTTCTTCCGTGTTTTCAGCATGGCGGGAAAGTTCTTCTAACACTTCGTTCAATGTTGCAGTTATTTTTTCAGGTGGAATCGTTGCTACTTTTTCCGGTATAAGGTATGTAACCAAATCAGTCGTGAAATCGATATGATAATCCAATAACGCTTTTTCCTGACGGAACGCAATATCAGCAAGCATCTCGAGATTATCGCCAAACTGTTTTAACGCTATCGTCTTGACTGAATAATCTCCTTCCAAATCTCCCCGGTACTGGCGTCCCTGTTCAAACAGCTCTATTGCATGTGGGGAATTGACCTCTATGGTATCAATATTGTGTTCCTTCAGGTACGCACTGAGCAGATTACTATAATCGGTTCGGCTTACCCGTTTTACAAAACGGTCAAGGAACCTGGATAAATCGGTCATGGTCATCCGGCGTTCGAACAGTAAAGCTTCGATTTCCAGTACCTGCATATACTTGAGAATTTCTTCCGTAAAAACCGACTCACGCAGACGGATATTCATAACATAAAGTAATCCACGACTGGTATTGAAATTGACATATCGCTTGAATCGAAAAATCTTATCAAATTCAAAAAAGGGCTTTTCTACCGAACGCTTTGCTGTCGGATGATTGGCGCCATAGATTGCCATTTTCCGACACGCCATGGTCAGTTCACGGATAAGAGAATGGGCTAATTCATTGAGATTTGTATCGAGAATCGATTCGCTTATCTGCCTGGCTTTGTTGTTCATCATGCTCTCCAAAACAAATGATTGCACCCGAAACAGTCGCTACCACCACCCGGTCACCATCACTAACCGGATTCACATTGACAGCCGCATCGAGTTTTCGTTTGTCAACCAGTCTGCCATCACCAATATCAAGCGAAAATATTGTCCCTCCCGCAGTGCCGGTGATAACATAGCTTCCGACCACTATTGGTGATGTTCGGACTACTTCCACAGTTTCAAACCGCCATTGCTCTATACCATCACTGGGGTTCAGGGCAACAACCTCGCCACTGTTCAACCCAACAATGGTATGTCGATTCGTAACAGCCGGAGCAGCCCAAATGGGGCTGTTAAAGGATACCTTCCACAGCATCAATCCATCACGTGGGTGTATGCCATAGACATGACCGGTCACAGTGGCTGCAATCAACCTGTGTTCACCAACCGCCACCCCGGACACAGGACCATCGAGCTGCACACAAAACACCTCGGAGCCATCATCCGGATTAAGAGCATACACATTTCCCTTGTCTCCGGGCTGATAAATCAATCCGTCACCATAGACTGCCGGACTGATAAACCGCTCATTGGCTTTGTATGACCACTCGATTTCACCTGTCGCCTGGTCATAGACTGTTACAACTCCTTCTGTTGAACTCATCAACAGGCGGTTATTTACTATTATCGACCCGCCGGGAGTATCCTTTATCCGGCGTTTCCACACCTCTTTCCCGGTGAGCAGGTTATAGCAGTACAAACGTTGTTTTGGAGGGGAAACAGCAAAAAACGCCAGGCTGTCGACAATGACTACCCCGCTATACACGGAGCCTTTTGTTTTCAGCCGTCCCTTGTCTTTCCCTGTCTTTATATCATAAAAGCGAATTTTTTTCTTTGTTGAAGGATAAATCAAATTCTTATGACTGATTGTCAGCGGACCTGCTGGTTTTCCGCTTACCCCATGTTCCCAGAGAATGTCCAACGTCCCCGCATACGTTTCACCTGCAACAGCAGCATCTCCGGCAACAGAATGACGAGCAAACTTCCATACCGACGGCTTGTTCATCTCCTCTTGTGACAGACGATAGGTATGAGAGCAGCCAGCAACAAGCACCACTGCTGCCCATAGCAGAACCCTGGGAAAAAACCGCAAGTAGTGCATCAGAAATTCCATCCAAAGAAAAAGTCAAATTTCGTATGGGGATCAAAAGTCCTGAAATCGGTTGTCCGCACAAAATCGAAACGGAGCAGGATAAAATAGCCAATCGCTACCCGAAACCCGGTACCAAACGACCCCAGAAAACGGTCAAACCTGTCATCCCAGGCTGAGCCGGTATCAAAAAACAACGCCCCGCGAATACTGCTGAACCCCAACCCTCCAAATGGAAAACCAATCAGTAAATGATCAATTAATGGGAAGCGAAGTTCGTTTGACATAAATAATACATTCTTCGTATAAAATTCCCGCCTGTCATAGCCCCGGAATGACCAGCTCCCGCCAAAATAAATCCGCTGAGGTTCTATCCCCGCCGATGAATACACAAATAACCGGTTGGCAAATGCCGAGTACCGTCCCAGTCGAAAATAATGCCTGATATCCACCATCGCCAGTCGGTTGAACTGCTGAGGGGAATCGAGCTGTGTGGTAATCCCCAGGGTCAGGTTATACCGTCTGCCCTCAATAGGACCGGAAATATCCCACAGTGAGTTGTCATAAACAAGGCTTAAATAGTTGGTCATCAAAAACGCTTTCCTGTCCGGTAAGCCCAGTCGATGCTGACGGTTGGAATACCGTGCAACAGTCGTAAAGTCGAGACGTTGAAACTTGGAAAAAGGATAACTGATGAGATTCAGCATTCCCAGTTGCCGTTCTTCATAAAAACCGTCATGGTCATTAAAGTAATCATTGAATAGATGATAGATTCCGACTCCCCAGTTCAATCGTTTTTCCCGATTGATATACGTTAACCCAAAATTGAAAGATTTGAGAAATTCATCTTTCGTATCAGCGGTATTGGTCAGTAACAGGTAATAGGCACGATTACCCAGAACATCGGACAACGACATCTGAAACCCACCCAAAGAGCCATATACCGGATCGTATCCGATAGAAGATTGGGCAATATCAAGGGAGTAATCGGTATTGTATTTTATCGAAGTTTGCCGGTACTTCAGAGCGATTTCCCGGGGCTGCCAGGAGTGAATATCCCCGGTTGAGGATTTTGCTATCACCTGAGGTTGCTCCGGCAGCTCCATCTGGTAAATCTGGAATCCAAGGTTCTGATACCCGGTGTAAAGCAGGTGTTTTCCATCAGGAGACAACCGAGGGTCGAACGCACCTGTTACGTAGGTCGATTGTCTTTGTATATTGCCCCGGGTATCCAACAGGTAAATATTGAAAGTACCTTCCCTGTCAGAGGTAAAGTATATCCCCCGGTTTGTGTAATCCGGGCTTCTATCCTGATAATCACCGAATGTCAATTGAGTAATTTTCCGGGAAGCAAACGTATAGGTAAACAAATTAAGAGCCCCCTCGTGTCCATACTCTCCCCTGTCGGAGACAAAGACAAGTTTATCGCCGTTAGGAGAAAAGTCGGGGGTGATATCATTATATATATCATCCGTGATTGCATAAAAATCACCTGTTTTCAAATCAAGTACAAAAATATCAGAAAAGCCACTTAACCGTATCCCGGAGAAAACGACCTGGGAGCCATCGGAAGAAAAACGAGGTGATGTAATAGCTACCAGGTTTTCAAAATCATACCGATGCACCACTTTTATGAGATTGATATCAAATAAATACAGTACATCACGCTCTTTCGACTTGGATGAAAATACCACAAACCCGGAATCATTGGCATCAATGCCGGAGCGCAACAGGTGGAGTGATTCAAAATCGGAAGAACGTTCCCCCTTGAGAAGGGTTTTCACGGTATATGTTCTGTCGGTCCCCGTGGGAACCATGTAGATGCCGGAATACCCTCTTCGATTGGCTTTGAACACCACCCATTCCCGTTGCCCGTCTCCATCGTCCCATACTATGGGAACACCCTTGACAGAAAAGCCATCACGGGTTACCTGCCGTGACTCCATCTGTGGGAGGTCATGGTTTTCCAGTTCCGGGTAATACTGTTTTTTCAGACTGTATTCCCACTTGCGGGAAAGTTCCTCCAGATTATCACCCAGGGTTATTTTTACAACCTTGTCAAACGTGCTACCCTTGTACCAGTTTTCAAACAACAGCACCAGTTTATCAGGTCCGTAATGTGAATCTATAAAACGACAAATTGATTCGCCCAGTTTATACATAAAATAGGAACCACGCACCTGATACAAATTCGGGATGGTAAACAATCTGCCGTTGATAACCATGTCCTTGACAATCATGTCGGCATCGGTATCCCATTTTTTTGACCAGAACTCCGCAAGACCTTCGGTAAACCATAACGGCATATACCCGGCACGCAGTCTTCCACGACGACTCAAAACCGACTTGAGCTTGGATATGGTAAACACATGGACCAATTCATGCCTGATAACATGGTCGAAATCATGGTAAGAACCATTATACGGCACGACTACCCGACCTTTGATAAACTCGGTAAACCCGCCGACGGATTCGGGTAATAGTCCGGGAATGATATTCGTCTGGCTGAAATAATTGGCGGAAGAATAGATAACCAAGGGAGTTTTCCCCGGTATTTCATGATTGAACTTGATAGCCAACTGACGATAAGAATCCTCGGCAAGTTGCGCTGCTATCTGGGCAACAGCTTCCTCTTTTTTATAAAAATAAATATGGAAATGCTCGGTGGTCATTTCCTGCCAGTCGAAATTCGTGTACTGGACTTTGTTTTTCCCAAAATAGAATTGAGCCAAAACCGGTTGAACTGCAAACAGCACAAGCAAAAGGGGAAGTATAATAATGGTATGATATTTCCAATTTGATGTCGTCATCTTGTCTTCAGATTTTGCGGTTCATTTTTTGCCATATTCAAAACTGTCAATATACCTGACGAACAGTACCCCGGTTTAGTGCAACCCAAGCCGGTTTTATTATTCCTATCGGCAAACTTCTCGGTGAATCGCTACCGAATTATGCCTGTTTCAAAACCGCATTTTTTACATTGAGAACCATGCAAACCGACCACTCTCGTGATATACCCGCTACGCTCGACAAGCAGAGTATCGCACCGGGGACAGCGGGTATCGCTCAAACCGGGGATGGACAGGTTCCCGACAAATACATAGTTCAACTTTTGTTTTGCCAGTTCATACGCGCGCAAGACTGTTTCCTGGGGAGTTGATGGCACCTGCAGTTTATATGCCGGGTGATATGCCGACAAGTGCAACGGAATCATATCGGACAGCGAACTGACAAAATCTACCAGTTCCTGAAAATCTTTTTCGGAATCATTGAGTGATGGAATAATCAGGTTAGTCAATTCAAGATGCACAGTTGATTGTGCTACCTGACGAATTGTTTCCAGTACCGGTTCCAGTTTTCCTTTGCATATTCGTTTGTAAAACTCAGGACGCAATGCTTTCAAATCTATATTCATGGCATCCGTTACCTGCATAAGTTCCCTGAGCGGTTCCGGGTTGATATATCCATTTGTCACCAGTACCGTCTTCAAACCGGCGCGTTGGAGTAATGGCGCGCAGTCCATGATATACTCAAACCAGATAATCGGTTCGGTATAGGTAAAAGCAACACCAACCGAGTCATATTCAATAGCTGCCGCTACCAGTTGTTCCGGAGTTACGTAACGGGTCGGAGCTTTTTCCTGGGAAATAGACCAGTTTTGACAGTTGATACATTTCAAATTGCAGCCGTTCACACCTGTTGAGAGTATTTCCCGTCCCGGATAAAAATGATAAAGGGGCTTCTTTTCAATGGGATCCACCGCCAGTGTAACCACTTCACCATAGTTGTTGGTGAGTAGTGTCCCATTTTCGTTATACCGGCAGCCACATATTCCTACTTTCCCCTCTGTCAGTCGGCAATTGGCGGGACAAAGCCGGCAAACAATAACGTCATTCACCTTTTCAGCATAGGCAGCATGTACAACGTTCATAATCACCCATTTCTCATTGATTGTACTGCCGAAAAGAAATTCTCAGCAATCAATATCCTGTTACCAAAACATTCATGACCAAGTTGTTGTTCCGTCTGGTTCCCATGACCAGTTCGCACCAGCACCGCTTTTGCCCCAATCACCCGTGCCATGCCAATATCCGCCGCAGAATCTCCAATAACCCAGGAACGACGTAAATCCACCCCAAGTTGTAACGCTGCGGCTTCCGCCATTCCCGGTGACGGCTTGCGGCAATCACAGGCGACAGCATACTCAGAAGCAACACCATTTTTATAGTGGGGGCAATAATAAACCGCATCAATTTGTACTCCCGATGCCGCCAACAGCTCCAGTAGTTGTCGATTTACCGATTCAACAGTTTGTGTATCGAAAAGCCCCCGTGCCACACCGGACTGATTGGTTACCAGGATTATTTTATACCCGCTCTCCTGCGCCAGCTTCAACCCATCGGCAACCCCGGGGAAAAGCTCAATTTCATCAGGATTTGATAAATACTCCTTATCAACAATCAAGGTGCCATCACGGTCGACAAATAATGCCGGAGTACTACCGGATGTTTCCAAAATCCTGTTAACCTGTTCAATAACCATGTCAGGAGTAATACGCGTAAAACAAAATCGTTCTTTCCTTGTACATGGTTTTTTCCCATGTAGAGAACAGGGGCGGCATGGTTCGTCAACTTCTACAACGACATCCCGCAACCCACGAGGAGAAAACCCCAGCACCGGATGAGTAGGACCAAATATCGCCACTGCTGGTGTCCCTGCCGCCGAAGACAGGTGCATAATACCGGAATCATTGGCAATAGTAACCTGACAACGGGAGATAACAGAAGATAATTTACTTATAGGATAATCTACCAGACTCATTCCGGGAATTTCTATATCCATACTGTCGAGTTTCTTATTGTCATCAGCAGTAAGCGCCCAAACAACATTGACATCATAAGCCTGTTCCAACTCCCGGGCTACTTTTACAAAACGTTCTAAATCCCATTGCTTGTCACTGTGAGCCGCACCCGGAGCGACAAGCACGGTTGGGACGTCAGATTTCAATATTTCCCTGATATTTTCAGGCATATCAATATCCTCGGGAGGAATCAACACCGGTCGGGAAGCGGGGGTCTGACCATGCAGTTCAATAACGGTCCGGTTGTACATATCAATAGTATGGAACCGGTTATCAGGGAATGTTTTTCTTGTAACAGCCCGATACCGTTCCCATCGACGCTTGGGATAGACCACAACCTGCGACGCTCCCACCATTTTCCTTGTAAACCATGAACGGATATTGCCATGTAAATCAACGACAGTATCAAAATTGTTGGTGTCAAGCTCACGAAGAACACGAACAAATGATTTCAAAGTTGGTGTATCCGGCAAAGTGAAAATCTCATCCACGCCGTCGAATTGCTCCACAATAGAGCGATAACGTTGTCGGGTGAAATACGTAATGTGGGACTGGGGAAAATGTAATTTCAAGTTTAGCACTGTTGCCGATGTCAGGATAACATCACCCAGCGACCCCAATCGAATAACAAGAATCCTGTTTTTCATTACAGGAAAAGATAAATCCCCACCAGTCCTATCGCAAAGCAATAATACGCAAAATAATCGAGTTTTCCCTTACGAATAACCGAAAGCAACACTGAGACTGCCGCTAAACCAAAGGCAAACGAACATAACATCCCGACTATGTACTGCCCGGCAAGGACAGAGTCGAGAGAAAGAAACTCTTTGCTTTTCAGGACTACCGCTCCCAGTATTGCCGGTATCGCCAGCAGGAATGAGAACTCCGCCGCTTCATCCGGTTTTACTCCGACAAGAATACCGGCAACAATGGAACTTCCCGAACGGGAAATTCCGGGCATAATAGCTATCGCCTGTCCCATTCCCATGATTAACCCGGATAGTAACGTTACCGGTTTGTCACCAGTTTTTACGAGGCGTATCGACAACAAGATGCCACCGGTGACAATTAACATAAGTGAAGTCATAAGAGGATTGGAAAAAGCCTGCTCAAAGAAATCGTCTAATAACACGCCAACAATTCCTGCCGGGATTGTTCCGATAATCAAGTACCCGATTATCTTTCGTTCCGTTATCATGGAGCTGTCAAAGACAGAACGAATCAATAACAGTATTTTTGCCCGGAAGTACAAAAGCACTGCCAGCAGTGTCCCCAGATGCAGGACCAGTTCAAACGATACTCCCGGTTGTTTTATTCCTAAAACTGCTTGAGTGAGAACAAGGTGCCCAGACGAAGAGACCGGCAGAAACTCAGTTAATCCCTGAAGAATACCAAGGACAATGGCATCAAGATAGGTCATGTGTTTGTCTTCATAATTTGTATTTCCATAATATCATGTCACTACCACCGCTGCCCACCCGCCCCTGCTTTTGAAGGCGTCGAAACACATATTGCTATATCTACTTTCAAGTCCCCCTTCCCGCCCAAGCGGACTCAGGGTGACTTGAAATGCACTATGATTCAACAAACCATACTGAACCCCATTACTACCCCATAAGCCATACTGAAACGCATTACTATCCAATAAGTCATACTGAAACGCATCTTCACTTAATAAGTCATACTGAAACAAGTTGTCATTCAATAAGTCATGCTGAGCGGAGTCGAAGCATGACCCCCACAAAAATAACTTTTTTAACAAGTCCAAAAGCGGGATACCAGTTTTCAATCATAAACCGGACCCCTGCTTTTGGGTGTGTTGAAAAACCTCACTATTTTCTTTCAAGCACCCTTCGACTCCGCTCAGGGCGACTTGAAAGTTATTGTCATGCAACAAGTCATGCTGATCGGAGTCGAAGCATAACACCCACAAAATAACTTTTTCAACACTCCCTTTTGCAGGGGTGACATCGCCGTTAGTTGCTTTACCGTTATCAGCTACTCTGTAACCAACGGTTGTTTTACAACCGTCGGTTGCCCTGTGTTGTTGGATGTAAGTCTCATGTCTGGCTATAAAACCCGGAAATCAATTCCGAGAAACAAGCCGTCATTACCATCAAGCTGGAATTCACCGTAAAGGTTAATATCCTGAGTTATGCCATAAGCGACACCACCGTTGATACCAATTTTCAGCTCTGATTCCGAACCAAGAATCCCTATATCCACCCGTTCAATTCGTATATTAGCTCTTCCATAAATTGCCAGCGGGTTTCCATTGGACAGTTGTATCGGGTACGACACCATCCCCAGGACACCAATTTGCAACACATCAATTCCACTGAAGCTTACATACTCAAACAGACCACCAAGAGAGACATCAACCGGTTTAGGGGTAACATCATGCACCGACATTATCTGGTATTTTGCTTCTGCCCCAAAAACAATTTTTGCATCACCATAATCAGGATCGAAAATCCCTATCTTTATTTTACCATCAAAATAATCCGCAAGCCCGTATGTTAATGTACCAAAGAAACTGGTGCCGTCGGCAATACCGAGTCCCCCACCAATTCTTGTTGTCCCCTGACTAAGGGTTGCAGCGGTTGACAGTGTTCCAAAAGCGGAACCCATAGCATCAATACCATAGGTTGCCGATGTGCCGGTTAAAACAAGAATAGCTACGGTCAAAATAATTCTCTTCATACACACACCCTCGATATGCTTATTTATTACATTTTATCTTATGCATATATAAAAAATATTTTATGAATAACAGTCAACCAAAAACATTACCACATTATTTGTTGACATCTATAAAATGTACCGTAATCTTTTTCGATATTCAGGTGTCCGAGCGTAAACATCCGTTCGTACCCCTACAGCAGAACTGATAATCAAAGCGACGAATTGAGTTTATTTTCGTCAGTGTTTTCTGACAATGAACAAAGGAGACTAAAAGGCATGGCAGATACTCCATCATCTCAAAATGGTGATACCGTCTGTAAAAGTCGCGGACAATGGGCAGGACATCTTGGTTTTATTCTGGCTGCTTCCGGCTCGGCAATTGGTTTAGGTAATATCTGGAAATTTCCATATATCACCGGTGATTATGGTGGGGGAGCTTTTGTTCTGGTCTATCTCATTTGTGTTGTTATTGTCGGATTACCTCTCATGCTGGCGGAACTTATCATTGGACGGGGCGCCCAGTGCAACCCTGTTGGCGCTTTCCAGCATTTCCACCGTAAAGGCAGCCCCTGGCAACTGGTCGGATGGCTGGGAGTTGCATCGGGATTTCTTATCCTGTCGTTCTACAGTATCATTGCCGGCTGGGCAATTGCCTATATTATCAAGTCAATAGCCGGGTTTTCCGGTTCAGCAGAAACAATACAAAGCCAGTTCGGCGCTCTGGTGACAAGTCCCGGCGCTTCCATTTTCTGGCATACAATTTTTATGGGATTATGTATTGGTATTGTTGTTGGTGGGGTACAAAAAGGGATTGAACGCTGGTCAAAAATTCTGATGCCCGCATTATTCCTTATCCTGTTGGGACTCATGTGTTATGGATTGTTCGGAACCCATGCCGGTATGAAAGCCCTTACGTTTTTATTCAAACCGGATTTTCATAAACTCACCGCTGAAGGGGTACTCTCAGCCCTTGGACATGCTTTCTTTACTCTCTCCCTTGGTATGGGGGCAATGATTACGTACGGCAGTTACATGAAGAAAAGCGAAAGCCTGTTACGGGATGCTGTTACTGTTTCGTTTCTCGATACGTTCATTGCCCTGATGGCTGGTGTTGCCATTTTCGCCATGGTGTTCAACTACGGTCTGGAACCAAGCCAGGGTCCCGGGCTTATTTTCAAAACGCTACCGGTATTATTTGCCGAAACCGGACCCTGGGTATCTGTACCATTTTTTGTTTTGCTGGCGTTTGCCGCCTTGACTTCCGGTATCAGCTTGCTTGAGGTTGTTGTTTCATACTTCATCGATCAACGGGGATGGTCACGAGTGAAAGCAACTATTTTATGGGGAGGTATGATATACCTTGTCGGTATTCTTTCTGCGGTATCCTCATGGCAAATACCGTTTATCAGGGGAAAGAATGAAAGCTTTCTCGATATTTTCGACTTCATTACAACAAACTACATGCTGCCTGTTGGCGGTTTCCTCACTTGCTTGTATATCGCCTGGATTATGAAAGATAAAGACCGCTCGGAAGAGTTCGGCTCATCGGGGAAATTATATCGGGCGCTACGCTTTACTCTTCGGTATATCACCCCGGTAGCCCTGGTTGTTGTTATCCTGCATGGTTTGAAATTGTTACCGTTTATGGATTATTCACATTGATGGTAATACCAATAACAGCTTAACATACACTCCCCGGACTTTCATGATTGACTGTAGCCGGATTCTTTCAGCAGCTTTCCCTGTTTATCAAATTCTGCCCGGTCTCCTCTCTTGAATGACACTCCTGCAATAGTGAAATCTCTTGATAAGGTACAACTTTGCAACCGTCCATTATCATAGAAACGGGTATCATATTCCTTTCCTAACAGTGCCGGGAAGAGGTGGAACCTGGCACATGGAATGCCATCAATTATCTCATCATCTGCCAGCCAGGCAACACGTAATGTGCCGTTAGGATGAAAACAGGTCATAAAATCATGTCCACCCCCGCGACATAAATGACCCTGTATATAGGTATCTTCAGGAAGAAAACACCAGTCAAGTGTCCCTGACTTTGTAAAAGTTACTACTGTTCCCGAAGGCAGGACTTGCCCCGACAAAGTATCCTCCCGTGCCAGGGTACAGGATTTGAGCATACCATTTTTGTAGCAGGTTATCCCTTTGGTACAGGCAACTCCCTGAACTTCCCTGACTTCTCCTGTGGGAACAACAGCAGTATGAGTGGAAGAATAACTGTCATTATTTCCCAAAAGAATAAGCAGAACAAATACAACTGCCATTCCTGTTGAAAGCGAGCCAAAAACAACCGAGCGAAAACGTGGTGAAATACCTTTTTCTTCATTTCCACTACCGAGAAACAGGCAAACCGCCGCATAGAAAAGCGGAAAGACAAAGAACAGCCACAACGCCATACTCACCCGGCGAAAGTCATACAGGTGAAAAAAGAATATGGCAGAGAACGCTACGAAAAGAAGTATGACACCTATGGTTTTTGGTGCTTTACGCCCCATCTGTCCAAAAGCAACAACAAACAACCCGACAAGTACTCCAACAAGGGAAACCAACGAGAGCCTGCCCTCCAACAGAATGAACAACGCAAGAAACACACCAATGGCACTGATAATAGTTACCCCTGCTTTTCGGTAGTCCCCTACCAGCACCAATCCTGTCAGGGAACGGGCAACCAATCCAATGGCAATCAGGATATAGAGCTCTTCCGGACGTTCTCCCCCTGTTATTTGCCAGACAGACAACCCGACCGCTGCGAGCATGACCGCAATAAATGCCAGGTTTCCTGAACGTGAATGTATTTCTATTTCCCGTTCATCAGAATATCTCCTAACAACACCAAACTCATACAGTGCCGGTCTTAGTAATAAAGCCATGACAAAAAGCAGGATACTTATTTCATACCCCATAACTGCCAGTAAAACCCCGGCAACAGCCAAACAACATGCTATATAGAATATATTATCTCGTTTTATCATAATCGGTATCCTCCAACTTGAATAACTCTTCTACTGTCGCTCCCAGTTTCTCAGCCAGTAAAAGTGCTAATTTTACCGATGGATTATAATTCCCCCGTTCAATGGCAACGATTGTCTGACGGGAAACAGCCACCATATCCGCCAGTTGTTGCTGGCTGAGTTCTCCCCGTTCAAATCGATATTTTCGTATATATGTCTTCATACCATTTCTGACAGTATTGATTTATTCTTATATCTTTATGTAAACTATAATAGACAAGATGTCAAGAATTATTTATAATTTGTATAGTATATATTACACGCTATTATATCCCTGCTTAGCAGAAACAACCGAGTTTTTTAACAATTCCTCAACAAGGGGTTACTGAAAAAAAGACAAAATGAAAAAAAATGCGGCGAGGTTATAAGCCAGTGTTTTCGTTATTCTTCCATTTCCAGGTATTTCAAGGCCTCGGTTTTGAGCTTCTCTCTGTCGA
>JAJRZL010000175.1 GCA_024275255.1 Candidatus Zixiibacteriota bacterium
AATTTCTTTAACTATACAAAAGAATATCCTGAAATAGTCAAGATGGCGCAGAATCCCGATGTGACCGTGCGGTCACGGGGAGTAATGGAAAAATGCACCTATTGTATTCAACGTTTGAATGAAGCGAAAAAGGCAGCCAAGCTGAAAGGTAAGACTGTTCGGGATGGCGAAGTGGTGACAGCATGTCAACAGGCATGTCCCGCCGATGCCATTGTTTTCGGGAACCTGCGTGAATCGGGTAGTAAGGTGGCAGAAACAAAACAGCAGGATAGAAGCTATGACCTGCTGGCGGAGTTGAATATTAGACCGCGGACATCATATTTGGCGAAATTGCGAAATCCGAACCCCGAGTTGGCATAAATTGAGTGAAAGTGAAAGAAAGTAGAACGTGAGTTCACAAGCTGAAAATACCGGAGCAGTTTATACGGATGAAATCCTTTTCCCCGGTAATCCGACATTTGAATCAATAACGGAGTCGGTCAGCCGTATCCCGGAAGCCAGGAAAACACCGCGCGCATGGTGGGTATTGTTTTCTATTTCGTTAGCGTTGGCGGGTATGCTGGTGGCGATGATTGGATATCTTTTCTGGGAAGGTATTGGTATTTGGGGCGTACAGATACCGGTTGGCTGGGGATGGGCTATTGTCAATTTTGTCTGGTGGGTCGGTATCGGTCATGCCGGAACCATTATTTCCGCTATTCTCTTTCTGTTACGTCAACGCTGGAGGACATCTATCAACCGCTTTGCGGAGGCGATGACCATTTTCGCTGTGATATGCGCTCTTATCTTCCCCAGTATTCATGTCGGGCGGGCATGGGTGTTGTACTGGACGATGCCATTTCCGAACCAGATGGATTTATGGCCTAATTTCCGCAGTCCGCTCTTATGGGATGCCTTTGCCGTGGGAACCTATTTTGCCTGTTCGTTTATGTTCTGGTATGTCGGGTTGATTCCCGATTTGGCAACTTTGCGGGACAGGGCAATCAATAGAATAAAAAAGATTTTGTACGGTATTTTCTCACTCGGCTGGCGCGGTGGAAACCGTCAGTGGCGTCATTACGAGTTAGCATATCTCGTACTGGCTGGTATCTCGACACCGTTAGTGCTTTCCGTTCACAGTATCGTAAGTACCGACTTTGCCACCTCGATTGTCCCCGGCTGGCATACGACAATTTTTCCGCCATACTTCGTCGCCGGTGCTATCTTCTCCGGGTTTGCCATGGTGATGACTCTTTCTGTTATTGCCCGGAAGATTTATAACCTTGAGCATATTATTACTCCCAAAGTACTGGAGCGGATGAATCTCATTATGCTTGTTACCGGTTCAATGGTCGGCTATTCGTATGCGATGGAGTTTTTCATCGCCTGGTACAGTGGTAACGAGATTGAGCAATTTACTTTTATAAATCGTGCGTTTGGTCCGTATGCCTGGGCATACTGGATAATGATTTCCTGTAATGTGCTTGTTCCGCAGTTGTTCTGGTTTAAGAGATTTCGGACAAGTATTCCGGTTATGTTTGTGGCCTCTATCTTGATTAATATCGGCATGTGGTTTGAACGGTTTGTTATCGTGATGTCTCTGGCGCGGGATTATCTCCCTTCAAGCTGGGATTATTACAGCCCGACGGTTTATGATGTCGGTATTTATATTGGGTCAATCGGGTTGTTCTTTACTCTCTTTTTGCTCTTCCTGCGGTTTATGCCCATGGTGGCTATGTCGGAGGTAAAAGGAGTGTTGCCGCAAGCGGACCCGCATTATGGAGAAAAAGCTCATGCCTGATAATAGTCGTAACATATACGGTGTGCTGGCAGAGTTTGATGGTCCGGCATCATTGTTGAAAGCAGCCAGGCAGATGCGCGAAGCTGGTTTTACAAAATATGACTGCCATTCGCCTTTTGCTATTCATGGTATGGACAAAGCAATGGGGTTGAAACGCTCACCATTGGGATACTTTATCGGAACGGTGGGGCTGACGGCGCTGGTTGGGATGACGTATTTCATCTATTGGACCAGTGCGGTTGATTATCCGCTGGTTATTTCCGGGAAACCATATTTCAGTTACCAGGCGTTTGTTCCGGTCATATTTGCCATAACGATTTTGTTCTCAGCGATAACCGCCACCCTGGGTATGTTTATCCTGAACCGGTTGCCGCAGTTGTTCCATCCGCTGTTTAATTCACCTCAATTTAAGAAAGTTACCGATAGCGGATTTTTTGTCAGTGTTGAAGCCAGTGACCCGAAGTTTAATAAAGTAGAAACAGTATCATTTTTACAAACTATCGGTGCGACGGAAGTCGAGCTTATTGGGGATGAGCAATAAATGATACGCGTAATTAGACATATACGGCATCTCTTTGTTTTTCTTTTGATAGCTGTTGCTGGTTTGTCTGTGAATGTTCTGACTGGTTGTACGCGGGCAAGTGAATCCTCCAAGCCACCTATCCATCTGAATCCTAATATGGATGCTCAGGAGAAATATGAACCGCAGGAAGCCAGTCTTTTTTTCGAGGATGGTGCTGCTATGCGGGTTCCCGTTGAAGGAACGGTAGCTCGGGGTGAGCTTCGTGAAGATGTTGTCTATTACACCGGTAAGGATAAATCCGGCACACCCGTGGAAGTCAATCCTGTGGAGGTCACCGAAGCTTTATTGACACGGGGTGAGGAACGGTTCAATATCTTTTGTGCCCCCTGTCATAGTCGCTTGGGTGACGGAAAAGGGATTGTCATTGAAAAAGGGTTTACAAAACCACCGACCTTTCATGTGGACAGTATTAAAACCATGCCTGATGGACATTACTTCGATGTGATAACGAATGGTATTCGTAACATGCCATCATATCACCAACAGGTGCCGGTAGCCGACAGGTGGGCTATTGTGGCATTTATCCGCAAGCTGCAACAGAACTATGTCCCGCCAATCGAAGATAACAAGAAGGATACATTGAAATAATGCAGGTTGATCCCAAGACATATAGAGTCACGGAAAACAGTAAAGTCGGTATCATTGGACTTATTATTGGTATCGTTGGTTTGGCGTTAAGCGGGATCGGGTACATGACCGACAGCGCCCAGTTTTTTCATTCCTATCTTGTTGCCTTTTTCTTCTGGCTGACCATCGCTCTGGGAGGGCTCTTCTTTACCCTGCTTCATGACCTGGTCCAGGCGAAATGGAGCATTGTTATCAGGCGCATTGCGGAAAGTATTATGACGGTGCTGCCCTTGATGGCGCTTTTTGCCATCCCGGTTTTTCTCGGTATTCATGAGCTGTACCATTGGAGCCATGCTGATGTGGTCGCACACGATGAAATCCTGCAGAAAAAAGCCGGTTATCTGAATGTAACATTCTTTATCATACGTGCTGTTGTCTATTTTGCTATCTGGATTATCTTCGCCTTGCTGCTGTATAAAAAATCATTGCAAATGGATAAAACGAAAGATAGCAGTATCCTTGTGAAATTGCGGCGAATAAGTGCTCCGGGAATGATACTGTTTGCTTTGACATCGACCTTTGCCGCATTTGACTGGTTGATGTCACTCGACCCGCACTGGTATTCGACTATTTTTGGTGTTTATGTGTTCTCTGGAAGTTTTCTGGCGGTATTGTCTTTTATTATTCTGGTCGTATTGTACCAGCGGCACAATGAAGTCATGCGTCAGACCGTGACAGTTGAGCATTGCCACGATTTAGCCAAACTTACGTTTGGATTTGTCATTTTCTGGGCATATATGGGGTTCTCGCAGTATTTCCTGATGTGGTATGCCAATATCCCGGAGGAAACGGTATGGTATCTCCATCGCTGGCAGGGCGATTGGAAAGATATCAGCCTGGTCATTATTTTCGGACATTTTGCTATTCCGTTTGTGGTATTAATCACGAGAGCTGCCAAACGAAGTTTCCCGGTTTTGTTGGTTATTTCGGTATGGCTGTTATTTGTACACTGGGTTGACCTGTACTGGCTGGTACTACCGAATCTGTATAATCACGAGGTACATCTTTCATGGATAGATTTGACAACAATGGTTGGTATCGGTGGTGTTTTTGTCTGGTACTTCTGGCGCAGGTACACATCCCAGCCCCTGGTTCCGATAGGGGACCCCGGTCTGCAAAAATCAATTGATTTTGTCAATATATAAGGAAATATCATATTTGGTCGTTTCTTAAATTCTGAAATATTTCAGGAAAGATTGTAACAAGGCTGGGTTCATTCAGTTAAAAGTGTGTAGTTGTAATGAGTTGCCATCGCATTAGCTATGGATAAAGAAAGATATATTTCATCGGAAAATATAATTCTTGCTTATGTTAATGAAATATGATGGAGAAGTATCTGTTATGTCATTGTGAATAAACAACATAATATGTTTTTAGCTAAGTTGGGAATTATATCGAATAGTTTTCGAGCTTGTGAAAATAATCCCTTGACAAGTTGGCAATCACCGATATATTGGCAACTTAATAATTTACTTGCAGGCTTGGGATGAGCTTGTTAAAACCCGGTTCGGAAGAAAAAAAACGCCGGGATTTACGACAGTTAGGAGCCTTTGCTGCTATACCCGGTTTGTTGCTGGCGGGACCGCTGGTCGGTTATGTAGTTGGTTGGTGGCTTGACGGTAAATTTGGAACGAGCCCATATCTTGCAGCTTTGGGTGTTCTGATGGGGATTGCAGCATCCGGAATTGAGATTTTTGAACTGATAAAAAAAGTTTCTTCGCGTAAAAAGGACGACGATGATAGAAAATCTGGGACTTGATTTTATCAGCCGCACTATACGGACAACAGCAGTCGTCCTGTTTATCGTATTTATCTACGGATTATATTATTTCGACTTTTATATCAATCTGGCAATCCTGTCCGGGGGAATCTGGTCCATTGTTAATATGTTGCTACTATCAACACTCATTCGGTCTGCTCTTACTCCCGGAGAGGTCGATAAAATGAAAGTCGCCGGTTTGGCGTTAGTAAAATTCCCTCTTTTGTATGTTTCTGGATATTTTCTCTTGACTTCTGAAATATTTGATCCTCTTTATCTGCTCATTGGTTTTTCGATACTTATGGCGGTTGTTATTTTGAAGGTTATTGCCAGAGCGTTGTTTGGTCTTGATAAAAAAAAATTGAACACTGAACCCCTGCAAGAGGCAAGGTGATGCTGGCATTTTCGATACAGGCAGTTGTAATAGCAGTAACAAGATTTGTTCCCACTTTTTTTGCGGCAGGTTCAGGTGGAGAGGGAATCCCGCATCTGCCGAACCTGGTTAGTTCAATTTTTGGTGAACACAGTGTTGCTGAAGAATGGGTTAATGTTATTTTTGCATTTCTTGTTGCTATCATTTTTTCTGTAGCTGCTATGATGGTCTATCGTCGTCGGCAGATGATTCCCGGGCCATTCCAGAACTTCATGGAAATGCTTATTGAGGGGATGTATAATTATATTTATACAATTTTAGGGAAAGATACAAAGCAATATATCCCGTTTTTGGGGACGTTGTTCTTCTATATACTGGCGATGAACTGGATTGGAATGGTGCCGCTGGGACACTCACCATCAACAAGCCTGACTATTACCGCTTCGCTGGCTATTTTGGTTTTTCTCTATGCGCAATATACGGGGCTACGGAGATTAGGCATACTTGGTTATTTGCATCATTTAGCCGGTTCGCCGAGAGATGTTATCAGTTGGGTCATGGTACCGTTGCTGTTCCCGCTTCATATTATTGGTGAGCTTGCCAAACCGTTTAGTCTGGCTTTGCGTTTATTTGGGAATATTACCGGGGAAGATACGCTCATAGCTGTGTTTGTCATGCTCGGGGTGGCGTTGCTTGCATTTTCTCCGGTGGGGGTACCGTTGCAGATTCCGTTTTACTTCCTTGGGTTGTTGTTATCAACAATCCAGGCATTAGTGTTTACGTTGTTGTCAACGATTTATATTTTGTTAATGTTGCCCCATGAGGAAGAGGGACATTAGAGAAAAGTAAAGTACGTTTTTGAATAAGAGAAAAAACAATAGCATAACGAGAGTTCTTTAAGGAGGATGTGATGGATTATCAAACGGCTTTAGGTTTTGCTGCTCCACTTGCAGTAGGTATCGCTGCCATCGGTTCTGGTCTTGGAATTGGTCGGGCAGTCGGTTCAGCGATGGAAGCGATGGGACGTCAGCCGGAAGCAGCCGGCAAGATTCAGACTGCGATGATTATTGGTGCGGCGTTTATTGAAGCGTTGACCATTTATGTCTTCATCGTGTTTGTAATGGCATCAGGAAAAATTCACTAAACAGCGCCATGCCGAAGTACCTGCTTCACAAATGGCACGTACCTACGGAGGCCTGAACGAGCAATGGATGTATCGTTACAACAACTGCTGACACATGCAGTCGGTTTCCTTATCACTGTCTGGATTCTGAAGCGTTTTGCCTGGGGACCATTGCTGGCGCTCCTTGAAGAACGGCGAAACAAAATTGCTGAAGAGTTTCGGACGATTGAAGAGGAAAAGAAAAAAGTTGACCAATTGGCTGCTGATTATGAAGCCAAGCTTCGTGATATAGATGCCGAACGCCGGGCAAAACTGGTGGAAGCGGTCAACGAGGGTAAAAAGATTGCTCAGCAAATCGAGTCCGAGGCCCGTGCGAAAGCACAGGAAATACATGCCAAGGCAAAAAGCGATATTGAACGTGAAATTGCCAAAGCAAAAGTGCAGTTGAAAGATGAGATGATTACTATCACGATGACCGCTACCGAAAAAATCCTGAAAGAAAAACTCGATGATGAAAAGAATCGGGAGCTTATCGGGCGGTTTATCGAAGGTGTGGAGAAAGCATAACAACGACCTATGATAGCCCAGGAAGTTGCCAGAAAGTATGCCACAGCGCTTTTTTTAGCTGTCAAAGAAAAAGAGATAATTGACTTATCCTATGAACAGCTTACCGGCTTGTTGGAGTTTATAGAGAAAGATAACTCCCTGTTAAACTTTCTTGAAGCACCGCAGGTGTTGGAAGAACACAAAGAAGAAATTATTCGTACCGTGTTCGAAAAACGCCTCCATCAACTGATTGTTGAATTTCTGATTGTGCTTGTTCGCAAGCACCGTATGGCATACCTGGCGGGGATTATCGATGACTTTATCAGGCTTATCGAAGCTGAGAAAGGCATTGCCCGGGTTACCGTAATTACCGCAAAGCCGGTTGATGAAGATTACCGGAGTAGTCTCATTGATAAGTTGACGGCAAAAACAGGTATGACGATCGAGCTGGAAGAAAAGGTCGATCCGAAAATCCTGGGTGGAATGATTGTTCTTCTCCACGATGAAATCATCGATGGTTCGGTGCGTCATGAACTGGATTTGATGAAGGAGCAATTGTCGAAAGTTAAAGTGGTTTGATACCGGTACCGTAGTTGGAATCTGAACGGTACGGGTGTGAACTGATAGCGATAGGTAAACAGTAGCCATACGGCGGGAACAGCGGTTTGAAAACAGTTTCGCTTTGAAATACTGCCGTATGAATGCAATAAAGACACCGTTTGCAGCATCGTATGAAGTTGTTGCAAGGGTGAGTGATGATGAAAAAAGTAGGTAATGTAAATACAGGAGTCCGGTGATGGGTCTCAACCCTGAAGAAGTTTCATCGGTTATTAAGAGAGAGCTCGAGAAGTACGAAACCAAACTTGAAATGGAGTCCGTCGGGACAGTCCTTCAGGTAGGTGACGGAATTGCCCGTATCTGGGGTCTTGAAGATGTTCAGATGTCCGAGCTTATCCAGTTCCCCGGTGATATTATTGGTTTGGTCCTCAACCTCGAGGAAGACAATGTCGGAGCCGCTCTCTTTGGCTCAGATACGCATATTCACGAAGGTGACACTGTTCGTCGGACCGGTCGGGTAGCATCAGTGCCGGTTGGTGAAGCGCTTTTGGGGCGCGTGGTCAATCCGCTGGGGCAACCGATTGATGGGAAAGGTCCGATTGTTACCGAGACTTTCCAACCCATTGAGAGTCAGGCGCCGGGTGTGGTGGAACGTCAGCCGGTAAAAGAACCCCTCCAGACCGGGTTGAAAGCTATTGACTCGATGATTCCCATTGGTCGTGGACAGCGTGAGCTGGTTATCGGTGACCGTCAAACAGGGAAAACCGCATTGGTGCTGGATACAATTATCAATCAGAAAAATACCGATGTATTCTGTATTTATGTTGCTATCGGGCAAAAAGCATCTACCGTAGCGCAGGTTGTGGAAACACTCCGTAAGTACGATGCTATGGAATATACTACGGTGGTTTCTGCTTGTGCTACCGACCCGGCACCACTCCAGTATATTGCCCCCTATGCCGGATGTGCTATGGGTGAGTACTTCCGTGATAATGGCAAACATGCCCTCGTTATTTACGATGACTTGTCCAAACAGGCACAGTCAT
>JAJRZL010000176.1 GCA_024275255.1 Candidatus Zixiibacteriota bacterium
AATCGGTGTACATGACATTTGAAATAACCGAGCCATATCCACCATGTAAAGCATCAACCACCGCTTTCACAATTTTCGGGTGGTGGTGTCCCTGGTTGGCGGCGGAATATGCTGCCAGACAGTCGAGATATTTCTTTCCATCCTGACTATAGAGCCAGATTCCTTCGGCTTTCCGCACTACCAGATTTTGCCTGCTATAATGGTGAGCGCCAAAGGTGCTTTCATAGTTTATGATTGTATCATCTGCAATTGTAGAAAAACCTACTGTCTGTGTATTCATTGTTTTTACCTCAGCCATAGCTCACCTCACACCAGGATGTAAGTTTATAGTATCAGTTTTCAGCAATGCATAATACATAAGTAAAGTAAAAAAGCAAGGGGAGTTTATCGACTTTTTTATGGATTAAAGCCCCTGCGTTTCTTTTGAGAGCATATAGAAAAACAGGCTGCCAATCAATGACAGCCTGTTGAATATTAAATCCTTTTTGTCTATTTCTTAAAGCGACGCACCAAAGCCACCCCAGCCATACCGGTACCAAACAGTACCAGGGTTACCGGTTCCGGAACCGGCTCAACCGTTACGCTGAGGTCAGCATCACAGTCATAGGTGAGAAATCCACTTTGCGGAATATTATCAGGAAGCATATAAAGCGGGGCATTGCCTGCAAGAGAAAGAAAAGCAGTGCCGGATGTTGGACCGGTTAGTTCATAGTTAAAGTTATAAGCTATATCTTCGGGAATAAACCCACCAAACTCGTTCTGAGCCCAGTTTACCCCTTCCATGATATCAGCAAGTGATGCTCTATGAGAGAAAACAAACTCCGGTAACGGTGTATTTTCACACGGAACACAGATGTTGCTGGCACTAAAAGTCCACATCCACTCGGTTTCGGGGTTTTCCATGATATCCTGGTATGTTGGATAAGAAGGAATGTACTCGAAATCAAACATCAGTCCGGCAGCGACATTAAAATACTCGCCGGTATTTTCATAGTTGAGACTGGGATCAAGATCATAAGCTCCGATCACATCTCCTTCAGAATCCCATGCCAAATAGCCGGAAAAATTACTGGCATTGAAAGTAAATGCATGAGCGTTATAGGGAATTAGCCAGAGACACAAAACCAACATCAGGCTCATACTCCACAGTATCTTCTTCATGTGTGCTACCTCCACAAATTTAAGTGAGCAACTTCTTTTTTTGAATTACATCCGATAACACTGCAAGCAAGCAACAAGCCCTAAAATGACAAATTTTCACATCTTGAGAATTGGTTGTTCCCCGGCTACAGAAATGAAAAGTGAACAAAATATATTTATAAGTACTGCAACCCCTTAACAAAATCTCCCTGTAAACGGACTCGAAATACTGTGCAAATTTTATACATAGAAATACACCCGGCTTCATGGTACAGATTAAAAAAACATATTTTGTATGCTTAGATATTATGCAAAACAATTCGCAATGATTACATTCTTTTCATTCTGTAAATCACAGAATATGCAACTCAGTGAAATCAATTTTCAAGTACAGGCGGGTATAGACTAACGGTGGAGAAGTTATAATATTCTTTTTCATGGAGATGAAAGAATCACGACTTTTAAGTATCATATTCCATTGCAATTTTCACAAAAAAAGTTATGAAATCATTAACAAAGACTAAGTAATCCAAAGAAATGCCTTGATTTATTTTACATAAAATATATACTTCCCGAATCTTTATAGATTTGGAGGTGTGATGCCAAAAGTAGTTGACAACCAACAGATTGGTCCACTGATCTGGAAGATGCAAGTCGAGGTTCCCAGGCTTGTAGAGAAAGCAAAAGCAGGTCAGTTTGTAATACTACGAGTCAATGATCATGGGGAACGCGTTCCGATGTCGATTGCAGGTCTTAACCGTGAAAAGGGATTACTGACAATCGTGTATCAGGTAGTAGGAAAAACCTCTGCCCTGATGACAACTGTTGAAGCAGGTGGGGAAATTGCAGACTGTGTCGGTCCGCTTGGGGTAGCGTCACATGTTGATAATTGGGGTATCGCCTGTCTGATTGGCGGCGGTATTGGTATTGCTCCTATTTACCCTATTGCACAGGCTTATAAAGAAGCCGGCAATAAAGTTATTACTATCATCGGTGCCCGCTCCAAGGATATCCTCTTCTATGAAGAAGAACATAAAGCTGTTGCCGATGAGTTATATGTCTGCACTGATGACGGTTCGTATGGTCACCATGGCTTTGTTTCCGACAAGTTGAAAGAATTACTGGATGATGGTGTCAAGATTGGCAACATCATGGCAATTGGTCCGGTTCCGATGATGAAAGTTGTTGCAAATCTGACTAAAGAGTACAACGTGCCGACATGGGTTTCATTGAATCCTCTCATGATAGATGGTACCGGTATGTGCGGAGGATGCCGGGTGGCGGTAGGTGGAGAAACAAAGTTTGCCTGTGTTGACGGACCTGATTTCGATGGTCATAAAGTCGATTTTGATTTGTTGACTGCCCGACTGGGAGCATATCGAGACCAGGAACGTAAGGCAATGAAGCGTTTTCTTGAAGACCCCCATTGCCGGCTGGCAGAATCTGTTCGTCAGTTCAAATACCCTGACGAAGTGAATAAATAGGTGTGAGCCTGAAGAAAGGTGCAGCAACGATGAACAATGAAAATAAAGCCGTAGCGAAAAAGAAGAAAAAACTTGAGGGTCCCAATAAACTCCCGATTAAAGAACGGATGAAAATCCCCCGTCAGGTGATGCCCGCACAGGATCCAAATGTACGCAAAAAGAACTTTGAAGAAGTCCCCTTTGGTCTTTCCGAGGAAATGGCATTTATCGAAGCGGAACGCTGTCTGGACTGCCCTACCCAGCCCTGTGTAAAAGGTTGTCCGGTTGAAGTCGATATCCCGGGATTTATCAAGCTTATCCTTGAAAAAGATTACGCAGCAGCAGCACGCAAGATAAAAGAAACTAATGCCCTCCCGGCAGTTTGCGGACGAGTATGCCCGCAGGAAGAACAATGCGAAATTGTTTGTATTACCGGGAAAGGAAAAAGCGGGAAACCGGTCGCTATCGGATACCTGGAACGGTTTGTTGCCGACTATGAACGAGAGCACAATCTGGTTCAGCTTCCGAAGAATGCCCCACCAACCGGCAGGAAAGTTGCAATTGTCGGTTCCGGACCTGCCGGACTTACTGTTGCCGGAGACCTGATTAAGCTTGGTCATGAAGTCACGATTTTTGAAGCACTACACCGCCCCGGTGGCGTTCTTGTCTATGGCATCCCGGAATTCCGTCTGCCCAAATCCATTGTTCAGGCTGAATGTGATGTCCTCGCCGATATGGGAGTGCAATTCCGCAATTCTACCGTTATCGGCAAGACCGATACCATTGATGAACTTTTCGAAATGGGATATGATGCTATTTTCATCGGAACCGGCGCCGGTCTCCCGAATTTCATGGGTATCGAAGGTGAGAATCTTATCGGTATATACTCCGCCAATGAATATCTGACCCGCTCCAACCTCATGCGCGCTTTTGACGAAGATGAATACGACACTCCTATCATTCGCGGGAAAAATGTCGCCGTTCTCGGTGGTGGCAATACGGCAATGGATGCAGTTCGTACTGCTCTTCGATTGGGAGCAGAGAATGCGTATATTGTCTATCGCCGTAGTGAGAAAGAAATGCCGGCTCGAATTGAAGAGATTCATCATGCTGAAGAAGAAGGCGTTCAATTCCATCTGCTTACTACTCCTATCAAGTTCATTGGTGATGAACAAAACCGTGTGAAAGCAATGGAATGTGTGAAAATGGAACTTGGCGAACCGGATGCCTCCGGGCGTCGCCGTCCGGTTCCCATTGAAGGCTCCAATTATATTATGGAAGTTGACCTGGTTGTCGTTGCTATCGGGAACTCTTCAAATCCACTTATTCCACAAACAACCCCCGGACTGGAATGCAACCGCTGGGGTAATATCGTTGCTGATCCGGAAACGATGCAGACATCCCGCAAAGGTGTATATGCTGGTGGTGATATTGTCACCGGAGGAGCGACAGTCATTCTTGCTGCCGGAGCCGGCAAAAAAGCCGCTCGTGCAATACACAAGTACTTGATGGAAGAAGTAAAGAAATAATGTAATAAGTAGCTCGTATCTCATAAATCCGTAAGGCAGAAGGTAGTCAATATACGTTCTGCCTTTACTTTTATCATCAATGATTGCTTTTCCCCGGAAAGCATTATATTACAAAAAAGGCTCCTTGTAACAAGGAGCCTTTTTTTACAGAAAAACTGATTTATAACAATCAATTACCTAACGAGTACTGATTGTCATTGAAGAGCTACTCTCGTTATTGGGAGCTCCTGGATTTACATGGACATCACTTGAGTGCCGTGCCGCCCAACCTTTTGTTTCGGTTGTATGGCACTGCAAACAGACATATTCCAACGTAAGATACCCATTCGCATATTTACCATCCTCAGTAAACATCTCCGCAGTTGAGTCGGTATTAATACGCCACAAGTGCGAGCGGATATCACCGACGTAGGTATCCATTGCAACAGCACTTTTCGCTGCTCGTGCCATGTGGCAGTCTATACAGGTGGGAGCAAACGGGCTGGTAAGGTGAGCATCAATAGTTGTATTTTCAAATGACTCCGTCTCAGCAAGGTGACAGTTTTCACAATTGAGATTTATCGCCATATCCCGTTCCGTTTGAGGAGCCGACGGGTGCAGGGTATAGTGTACGTTATGACAATCGACACATTGCAAAGCCTGGTGCTTCGTAGTGAACATTTCATTCCACTGCTCATGGTGTTTAATAAACCCATTACTGGCAGGAATCTTATTTACAGCACCGCGAATATGGCACTTACCACATGCTTCGGAACTCCGGTCGATTTTCATATCAACTTCGTATGGACTGGCAGCATGTAACTGTCCCGGACCATGACATTCTTCACACTGGATACCATTAAATTCCCAGGTACCAATGAGCCCCGGTAACCCAAGCTGATGCCCGCCATCATCACGATACGCTGTCATGTGACATGGACCGCATTTGTAATCCTTTGTCGGAGCGGTGGAGGCATCATAGGCGACAAACTCATCAGTGGCAAAATTATACTGACGATCATCGCCGGTAAGTATCTCTCCCTGATTATTGATATACCGAGCTTTCCACCGGAAACCACCAATGACCATAAAGACATCATCAGCGGTAAGGTCCGCCGGCAGCGGAACTGAGGTAAACGGGTAGTATTCACCCACAGGTAAAAATGCCGAGTCCGCATAATTAAGTTTGTACGGGTGCCCGGTTCTTTTGAAATTTATGTATGTTTCGCTGTGGCAAGCGGAACATGCCTGACTGCCAATATAGCCTGCTGATTCAGCCGGGAGAACGTTAGTAATCTGTTCAGTTACTTTCCGTTCACAACCGGCAATCAACAACAAGGCTACTGCTGTCATGATTACGAATAGTTGCTTCCATCTCATGGCATCATCCTTTATAGTTTAAAATCCCTTATGAAATGAATTGTCAATATATTCGATGTATAGTAATTACCCAGCGTCAGGTAATTATCAAAATTATAAATATCGTATGTAGCCTGTATATGGTACAGGTCACTGAATGAATACAACGCCGAGAACTTCAGACTAAACTTCTCTATGTCCTGGTCACGTCGGCTTCGGTAGTAGGTTCCCCCAAAACCAACTTCCAGATTCTTCCATTCCGAAGGGTAAAGCATTCCGGTAACGGTATTATCTGAAAATTCATAACCCGTCTGGTTGCTGTGGTTTTCATACTCACCGACATAATAGGAATACAACACCGTAGCCCGACCATATTTCGATCGTTTAATCGTAAGTTGAACAGAAGCGACATTGTAATCAACCCGACTGCTGATATCTTCATTTTCACGGATTTGGTTCTTCCATGTAAATGACAGGTTCCCCCACTCCGGTTGATAATAAGTGAGCACGATCCGATGACGGGTATTCGACTCGTTTCCGGTAAGGACCGTACCGGACTTCACATCTCTACCTCTGGTACTGACCCGCATCTTGGCAGAGAAACGCTGCTTGTAATTGTACCAGCCGGAAACCAGCAAGCCACTGGAAACCGTACGGTTTGTAAGGTCATCGGAAATTCTGTTTTCATACCCGATACGCAGCCCACCGATATTTTTCCAGGTGTGACCCAATGTGAATGTATTTTGCCAGTTATCCGTTTCAACACCGGTCCCGATATGTTCCGTACGTGCGAAAATAAACTGGTAATTGAATACGAGTGTTCTTGTCAGATATACTTTCGAGCCTGCCCACAAACGATTCGTCGTGAGCTTTACCGACTGGGCGTCTATTTTATCCTGCCGGTAGTAGTAACCACCCGATAAGAGCAACCAATCATAATCAGGCAAGCGTATGCTACCATTAATGGAGATATTATTAGCTTGTCGATCACGGTCACCATTCATACGATCGTCCAAACTATAATACCTATATTCAGTTTTCAGGTAACCATACTTACTGCGAACCTGAATACCGAGGTTAGAATTAGTCTGAAGGTAATCAGTGGTATAGAGTACCGTATCGAATGGTGATACCAGTGCATAAAGATTATCCCCACGCTTTTCAGTAATGCCGTATCCTCCAAAGAACGTGACATGCTTGTCAGGTTGAACACGAAAGTTGCTCTCCGTGGTACGACGTCGGGTGAAATGATTCCCGGTACTGCTGTAAATGCGGCGATACTGGTTATTCCTGATATTGAAGCTGAAAAGCCCCGGCTTATCAATACTTGCAGACAGGTTACGGTTATTCAGGGTAATATTGGTCAGATTCGCACGTATGGAAATACCGTTATCAAACAGGAATGACCAATCCTCGAGCGACACACCAAACCCCTCATACGTATTGTATGTTTCCTGGTTAACGCTTCGGTTTCCATCCTCATCAATATACCTATAGCCGAAATCGATCTTGCCTCCACCAGTACCGCTTGCAAAGGCAGTCGTAACAGCTACCATCAAGACGAGAATTACTATGATAATACATCTATATCGAAACATCACCTTCCTCCTATTGTCCATTGAGACTATGGCAACCACTCTTGAAGCACTCGCCATTGAATTTTAATGGAAGGTCAGGGTCGAGGAGCAACTTGCTGACAAAAGAGCCATGTGTTTGTGTATGACACGTTTGACATGGGATTTTACTCCATACCTCATCCCATATTTGGTTATGGTTTCGTGTTACATGTTCAATATGGCAACTTTTACACAGCTCATTTCCCCGTTGTTTCAGCAGGTAGTTATTTTCACTGCCATGAGGTTCATGGCAACGCACACACCCACCATCCTGAACCGAATACCCATTCACCGCATCGTGTTCATACAAAAATGGTCCTCCCTCATCGGGATGGCAGTCCTGACAAATACGGTCAATGCTATACTGCACATTGTCATCCTGACGCCGTACGAAACGATGACAGCTCAAACAGGTTAAATTCCCCTGCATTACCGGGTGGTTTGACCTGCGATGAAACTTTGTTTTTGTTTCGATATGGCATTTTTGACAAAATGATGTCTTTTCATCCAATAACAATGAACGTGTACCACCATGTACATCGTGACAATTCGAGCAGTTCATCTCCAGAATAGCGTGATTGTCAAAGCCATAGTTATCCAACTCCTGATGAGCAACATGGCATTGCGAACAAACTGTCAAAACATCTCTCCCGTCCAATTTCGCTGGGTTCGAGATGTTATCCTCCGATGGATCTTCAATATGAACTTCGCCTCCCGAATGGCAACTCGTACAACTAACATTCGCTTTTGGATTAGTAATTTCCGAGCTGAGCCGATGAGGAGTGTGACTTAATGTTTTGTC
>JAJRZL010000177.1 GCA_024275255.1 Candidatus Zixiibacteriota bacterium
ATAAACTGCTCCGGTATTTTCAGCTTGTGAACTCACGTTCTACTTTCTTTCACTTTCACTCAATTTATGCCAACTCGGGGTTCGGATTTCGCAATTTCGCCAAATATGATGTCCGCGGTCTGATATTCAACTCAGCCAGCAGGTCATAGTTTCTATCCTGCTGTTTTGTTTCTGCCACCTTACTACCCGATTCACGCAGGTTCCCGAATACGATGGCGTCGGCAGGACATGCCTGTTGACATGCTGTCACCACTTCGCCATCCCGAACAGTCTTACCTTTCAGCTTGGCTGCCTTTTTCGCTTCATTCAACCGTTGAGTACAATAGGTGCATTTTTCCATTACTCCCCGTGACCGCACGGTCACATCGGGATTCTGCACCATCTTGACTATTTCAGGATATTCTTTTGTATAGTTAAAGAAATTAAACCGTCGTACCTTATACGGGCAGTTATTGGAACAATATCTTGTCCCGATACAACGGTTATACACCATCACATTGAGCCCCTCTTTATCATGTGATGTCGCCGCAACCGGACAAACCTGCTCACAAGGCGCATTCTCGCATTGCTGGCATGCTACCGGCTGATGAACTATTTCCGGATTTTCCATGTCACCGGCAAAGTACCGGTCGACGCGTATCCAGTGCATCTCCCTGCCCTTTCGAACCTGCTCTTTCCCAACAATGGGGATATTATTTTCACTTTGACAGGCAACCGTACAGGCATTGCATCCGGTACATTTATTCAAATCAATAACCATCCCCCACTGATAGCCTTTGTCGTACGGATAATCGTCGTACAATGACACCAACGGTGGATGCTCAACCATTTCACGGGCAAATTTCGGATTTTTGTGATATTCTTTCAGGGTTGCTTCGCGTACTATAGGACGCCCTTCCATGCTGCCATGGTCCTGCGTATTCGCCAGTTGATATGTTTTTCCCGTTTTTGTTACTGCAAGTCCGCCCGCGATGTACAACGCTGATGCCACCCGTAATGAATAGGTGTCAAATCCAACCTTATTCCCCACTCTCCCGGCTCGCTTTCGACCATAACCCAACGCAACAGCCACCGTGAAATCAGCCTGCCCCGGTACTATCCATACCGGTATCATCAGGGAACGCCCGGCTACTTCCAGCTTGACCATATCTTCATTCGATACCGCCAGCGCCTTTGCTGTTGCCGGACTGAGCATCGCTACATTATCCCATGACAACTTTGTAATCGGGTCGGGAAGTTCCTGCAACCAGCCATTATTCCCCTGGGCACCATCACCTATCTTGGTACAAGGCAGTAGTACAAGTTCCATCTCCTTAACATTCAAATTAACAGGCGGAGTAAGAGACTTAACAAGCCCAGCGGCAATACGCTTTTGTTTTACTGATGAGCTGGTTTTCTTTGCTTCACTCCCAGTAAGAAGACCATCATGCAAAACTTTTCGCCATTGCTGCTCGAACGACCCGGGCAATATCTTCTTCCACTGCTGACGGACAATATCATAGCCGCTTTGCTCTTTCCCGGACGCGAACAACGCCAGCACTTCCACATCACTATGAGCACCGAACAACGGTTGTATTAACGGCTGGACAATGCTGACCGTATTATCTACTGCGCGAGCATCTCCCCAGCTTTCAAGGAAATGCGCTCTCGGAAGATGCCATTCCGTTATGGCTGAGGTTTCATCGACATACGCACTCAGATGAATGGTATGCTGTACTTTTTTCAATGCCCGACCAAATTGCAAATCAGCAGGGGCAGTATAAACAGGATTACCACCAAACATAATGAGAGTGGTCACAGCCCCATCCCGCATATCATTTGCCAGCTCAATCAGTTGAGAAGTTTCAGAACGTATTACATCGGAACGTTCGATATATGAAACCGTTTTCCCCGTATTCTGAAGAGCATCATTTATAGCAACCACCAGGGCATGAACCTCGGGAGCCTGTCCCCGACCTGCAACGACCAATGATTTACCACTTGCCCGGAAAAGATCCTTCGCCAGCGGAGTTAACCATTGGGCTGCCCCCTGGGGTAACTTCGGTGGAGTTATATCATCGACAACCCCACACCCATCAAGTCCCTGCCTGCGTAACTCTTTCGCCAAAGCTACCACAAAATCACGCACACGACTGACGGGCATACGCAACCGATGATCAGCCATCGCCCCGGTAACACTGTACGCCGCTTCAACTACATACAGGCGATTCATACTATCCCGGGTATTGGTAACCTGACGCCCCTGTGAAAAACCAAGTGCGGCAGTGACACTTTCACTTTCAGTCAGCAGGAAATCACTATCTAACGATAAAATCACATCAGCTTTATCATATTGATACAAGGGCTGATAATTTTCCCCCAGCGCAATACTAACACCATTGATAATATTTTCATTACTTACCGGTTCCCAGCACACCCAGCTTGCTTTTGGAAACTTTTTCAAAAACTCCCGGTGCAAAGCTGACAAGGTAGGCGATGAGAATGGCTCGGACAGAATCGCCAACCCCTCACCCTTATTCTCTTCAAAAGCTTTGAACTGTTCCTGCCAGAAACTGACAAAGTCCTTCCACTCTTTTTTGCTACCTCGGTGCTGAATATATTGCGAACGGTCAGGATCATATAAATCTAAAATAGCAGCCTGCATTTGTGCCGATGACCGTCCTTTAGATGAAGGATGCAGTTTGTTCCCTTCAATTTTAGTCGGACGTCCCTCATGACTTTCAACCACCACTCCTACGGCAGAGTCTCCCATCGGCATAGTCGTTGCATAAAACAGGGGTTTTCCGGGGATAATTTCTTCCGGGCGCCGGACATACGGTACTATTTTTTCTTCCGGGCGACGGCATCCGGCCAAACCGGCTAACGCCATCGACGCCCCCATCAGGGTAAGGAAATTCCTTCTGCTCCAGGCATTGTTCATTTCAGAGGCGCCCTGGGGAAATTCCCGATGCAGCCACTCTTTGAACTCGGGTGTATCGGCATACTGGTCCAAACTGCGCCAGTATGCTTTACCTGTCTGTTGTATCTTCTTTTCCTTCATCGATGACAACCCGAACAATCAACCGGCGGATCAATCTTTAATTCTTTTTTCATCTTTTCCGCAAAAGCCGCCTGTTCCGGTCCCGGTTTCCATTTCATATTGGTAACTTCTGTAAGCGGACGCAAATGCTCATCTGGATTGCGGTGACAACTCAAACACCAACCCATACTTAACGGTTTTTGCTGACTGACAACTTTCATTTCATCAACCTGACCATGACAACTGGCACACCCGACTCCACGGGAAATATGTACACTGTGATCAAAATACGCATAATCAGGAATTTTATTTACCCGCACCCATTCAATAGGTTTGCCCGATGCCCAGCTTTCCCGTACCGGTAACAGGCTTGTACTATCAACCGCCACTACTGAATGACAGTTCATACAAGTTTGGGTGGGGGGAATATTTGCTTTTGGTGACACTTCGACCGTGGTATGACAATACCGGCAGTCGATACCGAGGTCCCCAGCATGGAGTTTATGGCTGTAGGAAACCGGTTGTTCAGGTTGATACCCGACATCAGTGTACCATGGTGAACCATAATACCAGAAAAACCCCACTACTCCAATACCGCCAACAATAACTGCCACAGCCACCACCAACGGCAACTTATTTGTCCATCTGGGAAATATCTGAGCCAATGTTTATTCTTTTTACCCGATGCCTGCCAATTGATTTTCATGTACCAACATTCATCAACAGACAAACATCAGACCTACTATTCCATTATCAACA
>JAJRZL010000178.1 GCA_024275255.1 Candidatus Zixiibacteriota bacterium
CGAGATTAAGGTTTGTTATTTGTTTGTGGATTTATGTAAAAAAGTGTCGGGTTTTTCACCGCCTTTAGCGGTTCAGAACCCGACCTACTTTACTAATAGGGAGACCAAAGGAGAACGTATAAACCAAGATTTAAGTAAACACAAATAAAGATGACAACATAACAGGATAATTCCGTTATAATAGCAATTATTATAAATCAGTGACTAACTCTATCGACAAACGGGGAGAATCAAAAGCGAGCTCCTTGTTCCAGCCTAAGGAAAGTTTGAGATATTTATTTCCCGAATATAGAGCCAGCCCCACTCCATACCCATATTGATACTGTTCATCGGTACGAACGCTATCTTTTTCATCAGGGATGCGGTTGTTCAAGTAGGCAGCATCGTAAAAAAGAAACATGTATCCATCAGTAAAACGGTATCGAGGTTCAATCGTGCCTATCACAGCTCGCAAGACAGCAAACTGTTCGTTGCGAAATCCCCGCAATGTCCCCGGTCCCCCGACAAGAATCAGTTCTGATAATGGCGGAAGCGATTCGCCTGTCTCCAGCCCCTTATAAGTTACTCCCAGATGTCCGACAACATTGGCAAAAAGCTGGTGATACCATTTCAGGTTCAAGGATGTGTGCGTTTCGTTATAGGAGCTCTTGGGTATTGTTGAAACGGTAGTATCAATTCGATATCGTCGGTACGAATACCCGATTGTCCACCCAAGACTCATCCCACTTCGGGGATTGAACCTGTTATCAAGACGCTGCCAGTTGACACCATATTTGACCGTGTAAACGGCATACGACGGCTGTGTTGTTGCCGGCTCCACACTGCGCAACCCCAATGATAAGCTCGAAGCTATTTTTTGTTTAATGCGAGCAGTATAACCGGCTTGCATGGCAAACTCGTAGTATTCATCCCGGTAATCACGGGTAGCCACGTTGGCTTGCAATTCGCCTACACCGATGAGGAATAACGGCTGTCGATACCCCAGTTCCAACCTGTTTCTCCCACGTTCCCGTCGTTCAGACAACAGCGAAGCATACCTTCCCCCACCGAACAGGTTATTCAAAGTAAGGTTGATGTGCCAGACCAGCCCGGTGGCATCCCCCGGAATATATCCTCCACCCAGCGCCAGAGTTACCGGTTGTTTTTCCTCGAAACGTAGTGCCAGGTCAGCGGTCATGTAGCCCTCTTGCGGTTGCACCATGACCGGCGGGATAAAGCGAACAAAGCCTATATCCTGAGCAGATGCTGTAATATCCTGAAGGATATCATCAGTTAGAGAATCTCCGCTATGGGCGGGCAGGTATTTTGAAATAACAGTTTTATTACTCCGGTTCAACCCGAGGTATATCTGATTCGCCACCCGTACCCGGGGACCTTTGGTTACCGTTATGGTCATATTGATAGTATGGTTCGCCCCAAAGGTGAGATTTTCTGGTTTTGCGGTAGTGTAATAGTACCCGGAATTATAAAATGGTTGCAATATATCATTGATATTCGACTGTACCACGCCCTTTGTAAATGGTTTAGCAACAGGTATGGCATAGGTAGTATCTCCCTGCACATGTATTGAATCAATCGTATATTGTTCGCTGTTTTTTCCTCTCTCACTCCATGCAGCAGGACAGAGAATAAAGAACACAACGGCTATGACAAGTACCCGATATCGCATACTAAAACTCCGCCACCATTTCCCCCCGGCTGACAATACGGGCAGCCCTGTTGTCAGCATGACGACCGGAGATATTAAAATTCAAGCGTAAGCCTTTTTTCACCCCGTAGCGTAACCGTATGGACCAATTCCCCCCTTGTGTACCCGGGCGATTATCAGTAAGCACAAACGAAGGTACACCGGCAACATTTGAAAATGATTGACGGTACAACTCTACCGAAAACTGCAACTCCCCCCGTCCTTTCACACTGAAACGACTATTGGCACGGAACATGTATTGTTTCGACATTTCATCACCGGCAGATTTTGCCCGACGATAACTGCTCCCGATACGAAATTCATGAGGACCGAGCAACTGACGCACCGAAAAAGAAGCGGTCATACCATGAATATCCCCACTCCCGGAGAAGTAGCTGTCTCGGTTCGTGGTAAACAGTTCCACCCCTTCCTCAAAGAATGTTTGCCGCAAGGGTTGTTTGAGTTTTATTTCGCCTCGACGCTCCTGTCGTTGATAGGCAGTCCCTCCGATGAGCCGTTGTTCCCGATTTTCATGCAATACCATTGTTATCACATGCACCGTATGCACCGGAAACAACCGTAACTCAGCATTGTAACGACGGTTGTAAAACTGGTATGGCTGCGATTCATCAGAATAAAAAGGCAAGACCCACCACCAGTTGCGATTGCCACTTTCAAGCAGCTCTTCCTCAATACGGGCATTCAACCGTAACAGTACCAGTTTCCAGTCCTTATTCAACTGAAACAACTTCTCCCCTCTTGTGAGGCGTTTCTCATCGGAGAGAAGTTCCTCAACCAGAATGTAGTTCCCATCGGGATCGGGCAGATATTCTCCGTTCTCAAGGATATAATTCCCCTGTCCCTGTCCGACTTTAAGATAGGTAATTCCTCGTGCCCGGCGAGTTTCATCCGACAGCAGGTATGATGTAGATATTTGCAAACGACGCCCGGCATTGTTGTATTGCATCGCCAATCGTCCGAGAAAATTATTTTCTTTCCTGTCCGGATGCTGCAACCATTGATAGCTCAGTAGCGACGAGTAATGAAAACTGCCGTACTGCCTGGTCGATTGCACTGCTAATCTTGTTCGCCTGAGATTATCACGCCAATCTCCGACAAGGGAGTCTTCGATATACCGTTCCAGCTCAACTTGTTCCTGTTGATGAATCAGGGCTGTTTTTATTTCATGAAAACGGGTTCCGGTCTCATCACCGGTATATGAATGGACCCGGCTGTCATACTTGTAATTACCGGATAGCTGCCAGTTTTGTGATAACTGCCAACGGAGATTGCTGTTGTACGTATCTGCGTTCCCGTAACGATGTTCTGTATAGCGCAAGTCATTGACACGAACACGATTCCAATAAAAAGCAGACTGTATATTTTTATGGAGCAGAAACTCTGCCTGCAACCCTCCCCTGTCAGAGACCATCTCATCACGATAACGTAATCGAGAGAACAACGGAGATATCGTCATACATGAGAGCGGCGCAAACGCCGAACGAACAGAGTACAGGCGTTCATCAGTTGTTGCTGAAAAATCTTCAGGAAGAAAATAATCACGGACAAAATCAGGTCGATACAGGCGGCTTCGAGGATGGTATGCCGCTTCCCTGAGTCGCAACTGCGCCTGTAGAAAAGCCGGTTTGCCGTTATACGTGCCTCTCTTATCAGCAGATAATTCATAGTACAGGGCATTGTTGTCGTTGTCGTCACGGTCCGACAGCAGGTTTTTATCATAACTGCTTTGCCTGATATCAAAAGACAAGTCTCCGATATACCTGTTATGATACTGCACCCTTGATTTATAATAATCAATCCGTTCCGGTACCGGAATTGATACAAAGGGCAGGTAATCGCCGTTGTTTGGTCCGGTGTAAAGGTATTGTTCGTTCCCCAAAAAGCGATAGGAGCCTTTTCCGGAACCTACAAAGCTGAAGGCAATCGTATAGTCTCCATTACCGGTTCCTACAAATTGATATACCGAATCAGGCAAGCTGTCGGTAACAAGAATGTAGTTTCCCGCAGTATCTGCCACTACACCGGAGCGCACCGCCAGATAGGTACTGTCTCCGACCGATGCCAGTACTTGTTTGTCAGTCGATGACAGCTCCCCAGTGAGAAGTTGCGCCTTGTCGTCACCCTCGCGGAGCCATTCAACCGCAACAACGAGAGTTGAATCATACAGCGACACCGCTCCGCCACCCGAGAACAGTTCTTTCCGATAATCCGATGCCTGCGGTTCATAATCTATTTCAATGCGACTGCGACGGTCGATGGGATGATTGACATTAAAAGTGATTCTTCCGGTAGAGTAGTCCATCGTGTAATCATTGTTTACCCCGCGTTCAAGCAGCCTGCCATCCAGCCATACCTGTTCCGATGCCGGTACAATCGGACCGCCATCGGGACGTATCGGATATGGACCCTGCTGTCCGTCAGCCCCCATGAATCGAGTGGTACGAAATAATCCTTTCGGTCGGGCAGCGGTAGAAAAGACCTGCCAGCTTGGAAATGACAACTCTGCTGTCACCCCGGAGACACGGCTCGATTTTCTGTTTGTCGGGACAAAATAATCACGTAATTCGATATCACCAACCCGTGCAGCAAAATGCGAAGATGTCAATTGCAGGTGTATTTTATCAAGTTCATTCAAACGACTGTTGGCGACCCCGTATGCCGGATCGTATCCCCTGTCGGAGATTGCTCCTTCTATATTCAAGCCGGGTGATAACTGACCCGAAACAGATAAATCCAGACTCTGGCCAAAATCTGCGTTTCCTGCTGAACGAGCCGAAAAACGAAATGATTTTGCTCCCGAAAAAGTAAGCTCCGTTCCACGGGACATGTTGTAGGTGTATGATGACGGAGGAACTGTCGGTGATGTTCCTGTTTTCCCCTGGGGAAGGATTTCCGGTAACGGGCGGCCATACACAGCTTTCAACCAGTCTGGCAAGGGGATAAACGTAATTCGCAAGGTGTCATCAATCGTGGTTGATAGTGACGACAAATCAAAAACATGGCGCGGCTCAATATATTGATAATCCACTCCTCGTTTGAGCAGTGTTTGATTCAGGTACAACGAATCTGAACCGGAAAAAAATGACCGTGTTCCGATATGATACTGCCGTGGGATGGAATCACCGACGAAGGTTACCTGCTCCGCCCTGTTTGTGGTAGTAAACAAACATAATAACAGGAAAAGACAGCACCAAACCGAGAGACGGGATTCGGATTTTCTGTCGATATCGTGCTTATTCCGAATAAACAATACGACACACCACCAAACGATTGTTACCGCTGTCGGCAATAATAAGGCGATGATCAGGCAGTATGACAATATCCGATGGAGCCTGCAAGGAGAGCGAAGTTCCCGGCAACTGAGGTCCGGCTTGAAATAACAATTTTCCCTTTTTATTAAGATATAACAACTGTTTGCTGTTGCTGTCCAGTACCCATATCCCCTCTTTATCCGCTACCACGGAACCCGGAAAATCAAACCTGTCATCGCGTATGTCACGAATATAATTCCCATAGACATCATAGAGTACCAAACGACTGTTACCGGCATCACACACAATAAACTGCCCGCCATCGTCAAGAATGATTTTCATGGGAACAAGAAGCTGCCCGCCGGAATATCCAAAGTCGCCGATAAAGGTATCAAACTGCCCGATATTGTTAAACACGGCTATACGATTAAATTCCCGGTCAGCAACCCACATTTCACCGTACCCCGTCAATCCTACCCCGGAGGGATAACCGAATTTCAAAGGATTATCCGTATCATAGAAGGGGATTTCATCGACAAGGTTGAGTCTTGAATCAAAACGGACTATCCGTTGATTACTTTCATCAGTAACAAGGATATTCAAATCATTGTCAACGGTGATAAATGTTAATTTCCCCAGCAAACGTGAAGTTGAACCGGTACCGCCGATTTCCGAAACCGGTGACAAATCCTGCCTGAACAGGAGCACCCGATTATTCCCTGCATCAACACAGTACAGCCTTCCCCGCTGGTCAACTGCAACGCCAAAAGGACTGCGAAGAGTTGTCCCAAGGATGGTTCCCGACAGTTCCCGCTCCACAATAACAGCCACCGGAACACGAGCAGATGCTGTTTCGGAAATATGGACACTTGATGATTTGTTGCAGGAAAGCAGGAAGGCTATTGCTCCCGTCAGGAGAATCGGGATGATAGTCTTGATTCGCATACGAACTAAAAACCCGGATATATAGTTACACGCACCTGAGAATAGCTCGACAACGGTGACAGTTCCAATTTGTAACGAACACCGCCAAATTCAGGGAATGACTCATCCGGTTTATTACCTGCCCGCCGGGCATCGCGAATAGCATCAATAGCAGAGACAACCCGGTTGAGTACTGCCAGAACAATCATCCAGTCCCCCCGTTTATACGCATTTCGGCTTTCCCGACGCAACAGCGTATAGGTTGCCCGGTCATTGCGTGACTGCCACCGCCAGTAATTTTCCGAAGTATTTTCTATATAAGGAGCACCGGGTTCAAGCAGACGACCGAGGTTATTGTACTGGTCAAGGTTGTCATAATGTTCCAGAAGAGTTAAGAAGCCATCATCTTTTCCATCAAGGTGAGCCCCGGCATTGACATTCCCAAACCGGATATAGTCATCTTTTTTCCAGCCGCCATACGTACGAAATGCTATAAACGCCGCCCAGGTAATCGCTTCGGCACCGAAGAACAGTTTTGCTTTTGTTTTGTGCCCATTGTAATACTGTCCCAAACCGGGTAACAGCAGTGAATAACCGGCTGCTTTGTAGAGTGATTTTTCATTCATCTCGGCACTGCCGGCATCGCCTTCCCATTCGATTGCCTTAGATACAACAGGTTGCTCCGTATTGAACACATATCCGCTATACTGTTCTGTGATATTATTGCGGACAGCCTGTTGTAACGGTTCATCCTGCATCTGCACAGCCTGTCC
>JAJRZL010000179.1 GCA_024275255.1 Candidatus Zixiibacteriota bacterium
CCACCATCTATTTTGGGTACAATATCAATTACTCGACCATCAATATAGTATGTTGAACCATTAAACTTACCACCGACTGTATGGTTTATCAAATTGATACTAATATAACCCTTTTTCCAGATACTCGCTGAATCCAAACCATGTTTACTTGGAATTGAATCATTAGCAAGCAAAGCAAATGATGTATTAATAAAGAAACACAATATAAGTATCGATAAAGACGTGAGATATCTCATGGCTTGTACTCCTATCATTAAAAAATGTTTATGGCCTATCTTAGGCCAGATAGGCCACAGTGAATTAAAGTTAAAAGACTGCTGTTAATCACCTGATGTTTTCCTATTGCTATTTCTTTTGCAAGGACAATCATTATCATTGTCAATTTTGTTCACTAAGACAGTATTTACACTATCCTCTAATTGTAGTTCCGGACCATACGACGTATGAGAATAATACGTGTCATTCAGGCAACGCCCAACACAGGATATTTTTTTACTTTGACAGTTCATCTGTGCTTGCATGGAAGTAGCGTATTTCATACATTCATTGTATTCTTTTTCGCAAATCTCATTGCAATCAACAGAATCATCACTACATCCTGTTATTGTTATTAACAGGACCAGAATAACAAGCACTGAAACATACCGAACCTTTGTTACATTGCTGCTTAACATGACTTCCTCCATCTCTTTTGAGTTGTTGCTTCTTTCTTTATGTTTTTCTCATTACATAAAGAAATCTTTGTTTATCTATTGGCGAATCCGAGACAAAAACGTTTGCGAAAAATGTAAAAAGGGAGCGATTATTTTATCGCTCCCTTAATGCTGAGTGCCGTTTGTACTTCTTTTACCGGATGGGTTCAGACAAATGGTTTAAGAAATGCAACGACAACTCCATACGAGACATCCCCGTCGTTACGGCAGCTCCTGCGCTAATTTTTTCACCAGTTGATTCACAGCTTCCCGCAATGATTCAACCGCTACTTGTTGCTTCCGTTTATTAGAGTTTATACCTGGCATGGATTTATTATTTTCATCCTGTTTCACATCAACCGTACCCCTCCAGAGAGTTTCTCTGGTAGTAGTGCTGATTAGCTGTAATGAGAGCATTGTTCGCCAGGCAATTCGTCGTTTGCCAGTACTTTCAAGATAAGTACCCAACATTGATCCAGCACTAACAGCTAACCCAATAGCAATCGGGTTTGTTTTTACTTCTTTGAAGCCATACGCTTTTGTTTCAGTTGTCGTAGTTGCAATTGCGACTGGAATACCAAAAGCTAATGCCAGCCCGGTGCCAAGCAAAATTTCTTTCCCCGGTTTCCTGTCATAGTACCCGTAAAAATGCTCTATTTCACCGGTAAGTAAAGCATCGACACCTGCACTTGCCAGACTGTCGAGTAGAACGGGGTTGACAGCATTGTTCGTATAATCAAGCAAGCTGATACTTTTGAAACATTGAGCATATCTCAAATGGTCAACCACCATAGTGGTTATACCATGGGCTACATTACCCCGGAAGTTTTTATCATAGGTGTAATCGCCGGTATCCTTTTCGTTTTTATCTTTGCGAGCATCTTTTTCACGCTCAATATCATCACGAGCATCATCAAACAGTACCGTTACAACATTGAGCGATGCCGGCTTTTCTGAACGGGTAGCAGTTGTTCCCGACAGGTTGTACCTTATTGAATAACCACAGCCGTTTATTAGCAGGCAGGAGAGAATCACCAATACCAAGCTTCGCTTTTTGGTTAATACATGTAACATTATTATCTCCTCTGTTAATATTTACCGAGATTTCCAACCGGCAGTCTTGTTATTTATTAGAAGCTGAGAGAAATACCTGCCTTCATTGTCAGATCAGAAATATCAAAGGCTTTATCCCTATCAAACCCATTGTCATCCTGAGCCACATCAATATATAGCCCAAGCCGTGATCCCACTGTCGCTTCTGTGGTTATCATCATCAATTCTGCTGATTTTGCTTCATTTTGAGCGCTGTTATCCACACCAGAATCAGTTTTTGTTGAGTCTGCTTTATCATCTTCAGTTTTATGTTTGGCATTGGTGTTATTATGTTTAACCAGTGCAATGATTCCAATTACTGCCACAGCCCCGGCAGCTACAAGCAGGTAGGTACCGACATTACTATCCGTCCCCGGGTATTCATCGTAATGACTACGCCATCCGGCATTGGCTGTTGCAGGCGCAAAAAATAAGTAAATTACAAATGCCACTGTAGCTAACAATACGCCTGTTGTTTTGGTTTGTGAGTTTTTCATAACATCCTCCTTATAAAGTTATTGGTTATCTGATGGGCGTTTATGCGTAAAAAACGTTTGCGGAAAAATGCTAAAAAAAGTACATTTTTCTCATGGGTTCAGACAATTTGGATACTAACACCGTTGATGGCTTTCTTAATAACGATCCAGAGTCCATAAAACGGGTAATGGCATTGATTGATTCTGCCCTTCGAAAATGGCAGGTGAAATTCGGCTATGAATCTGATGATATTAAATCGGATGTCATGCTGAAACTGTTATTATTGTTTCGAAAAGATAACTTTACAATACAATCGAGCCTTCCGGCTCTTGTCAATACAATAGTGTATCGTACCTGCATTGGTTACTACCGTTTTAATAAATTACGAAAACATGTGGATATTGATGATGTACAAGTTCCTGATGGTAATATCAGTGCTGAAGAAAAACGCCGTAAAGATAAAAGAAGCAAAATACTATTCCGAGTGTTACGACTTGCGCCTAAAGAATGTATCAAGCTGTGGCACATGCAACTAAAAGAAGGATTGACCTGTCGAGAGATAGGTAAAAAACTTGGGAAAAGCGAAGAAACAATCAGGTGGAAACTGTTCGATTGCCGTAAACGGGTACGAAAATTACGAGAAAAAATACAAAAAAATACCAACGATTTTTAAGGAGAACCGCCTTACAGACAGAGAATAACATAACGGTAGGTAATGATGCTGAACCTTGATGAATATAAAGAGTTGATTCCCGCATACCTTGCAGGGACAATTAATGACGAAGACCGCCTGAAACTGGAGGCTGCCCTTCAGAAATACCCGGAGCTTCGCGACGAGCTCGAAGAACTCAAGGAAATATCTGCCGGATTGACCCTCCTTGAGGAAATATCAACAGGACATATCAGTCCCGAATTACTCGCAATATACGCAGTTGAACCCGGTACATTAACTAAAGATGACCGAAAGAATATAGAAGAACATATCGTGACCTGTGATTCATGCCGCGAGGAATTAATTATTTGTAAAGAATCGTTACCCGGACAGGAACCAACATCGCAGGAAAATCCCCTGACTTCATTCTTTAATTGGCTATTATTCGGACATGCGACTTTACGACCTATTTATGGACTGGCAGTACTCCTTATTATAGTAGCTCCGGTCGTTTACTTTTCATTGCAGCAACCATCAGAACTCCGACAGGCGACCTATGAAATAGTGCCGTCTGGTGCACGGGCACTACCAACAGAGAATAAAATTGAAATAACGGATGACCATAAAATTGTACGGTTCGAATTTGTTGTCCCGGTACTCCCGAACAGGACATATAATTTTGAATTGATTGACCCCGATGGTCACACTGTCCTTATTATTCCCGACAACAAACCACAAAAAGCTTTTGCAGTTGATATCCCTGCTACTTATCTTAGTACCGGTAAATATAACCTGATAGTGAGAGAATTTAATGGCAGGGTTGAACAGGAGCAGTTTCAATTCCCCCTGGATATTGTAGTATTATCACATTGAACACATTCCACACAAGCCTGCCTGACAACAACCATAGTACTGGTGCAAAAACTACTATTCATAGTATGTATCCTCGTTTTGATAGTGCAAAGCTGCTCAAAGCAAAAGCAGTCAACTGTTAATTTTTTCTTCATCTATCAAACACAGGATACATCAGCTTTACAAGAAGTTGTCTCATCCAACCACAGGCTGCTGCGTCAGTACCTTGATGACCGGCTGTCAACATATATCTCTGCCAAAGCCATCAATGACTCGAGCTCCCTTGATTCTCTTACGAACGAGCTGTCATGGTTATGCAATAGCTACCAAAACATAACTCACTGTACTGATAAAACCAATCGCTTGCAAATCTATAAACAATGGTCCTCGGAAAACGCTACCACAAAGGAATATCTCGATTCTGTCTTCGTTGCCATACATTCCCGGTATAAAAACATATCGGGCAGTATCCGAATCCAACAACGTAATATTTACCTTGAACAACTAAGACAACTATTCAACAATTACCAGAACATCAATGACACCTATCAATCGGCATCGGTTCTCTTTTACCTTGGTCGGGCATTCTACGATGCCGGGCAGGCAGACTCATCTCTATACTACTTCAATCAATGCCGTATAATATGTCAGCGTATTGACCATGTAGATGTGCTCGGTGATTGTGAGTTATGGCTGGCGTATGTGTATAACCTGCACTATGCGGACTACCTTAAAGCACAGCAGGCAATCCTGTTGGCTGAACAACTGTTCAAGAAAACCGGCAAAGATGACTACCTTGTTTATACCCGACTTCAACGTTTACATATTCTTCGCAACTTATATCAAACCGACAGGGTCATAGATAATCTGCATACATTTTTACATGATTCAACATTTCAGGAGAACAAACACGTATTGGCTTATTGTCAGTATTTCCTCGGTGAGGCTTACTATGACCAGGGGCTTTTGGATTCTGCAACATATTATACTAATCTTTCATATAACATTCGTTCATCATTGGCAATGCAAAACCCCGGATTACTTTCCGATATCGGTTATAGTAAAAGTCTCATGGGACTTATCGCCCAGGCTCAATCTGATACACTAAGAGCAGAAAAACAGTACACTACAGCTGACAGCATATTTCATCTCGCTTCCGATATCAAAGGCACCTGTATGAATTACCTGAGAGAAAGCTCCCTGTTGTTAGGTAAGGGTGAGTATACAAAAGTAAGGCACCAATACCAGTTTGTTCTCGATAATTCCGGTCAGTTTGAGGACAGTATTCTTGCCCTGTATGGGCTGGCAATGGTGAATTATTTACAGGGTGAAGTGCAATCAGCTATTTCTTTGCTGCAAAGCTGTATAACAAAACTCGAAACAACCCGGTACAAACTTCCCATCCCTGAGATGAAAACCGGGATGCTCTCAGACAAAGTAGGGTTTTTTCACCTGCTGGCAAGTATCTATTTTGAGAAGAGCCTCCTGTCCCACGATACAGCTTTGCTGGATTCCGCTTTTCAGGTTCTTGAGCAAAGTAAGTCCTGGTCACTGAATGATAACTTACAAGTAACATCATCTGATATGCACAGTACCAATGAGGTCAATATCATTGAACAAATCTCGACAATCGATCAAATGCTTATCACCAATAAAAAAGATTCATCTGAATTACTGGTTACACGAAACAGGTTGAGAGATTCATTGGATGCTATTCGTATCAGTCAGGTTGTAATACGTAATGGTGTTTTTGCTGATTACACTCCTCCCCGGCTTGGTGAAATAAGCAAGAACCTTATCCGGACAGGGACATTGGTACTTGAGTATCTTATCTCCGATATCGGATGCTACGTGATAGCAATTTCAACGGATACAACAGCAGTTATTCCTTTGCCGGTTGACTGCTCTCAACTGAACAGGAAAATACGCTGTTTCATCAACAACATTAACCACTACCCTTCCGTACGCGATACCGCTCAAACATGGCGTCGTCTTGGGCAACAGTTATATATGGATGTACTTCCCCCAAAACAGCTTCACATAGAGCGGTATGAACAGTTGTTAATAGTCCCTTCGGGAATACTGTATACCTTACCTTTTGCAACACTTATTGATTCAAATAACAGTTTCCTTATTGAGACACACGAGATATCGTATATTCCTTCACTGACTACCCTGGCAATACTCAAATCAAGAGATACCGTCAGAGATAATGATAATAGCAACGAAGTTGTCGTTTTTGGGGATCCTGTTTTTTCCGACCAGAGCATATCATCACTGCCCTATACTAAGAGAGAGGTTGATGTAATCAAGGAGATATACGGGGACGAGAAGGTACATTCATTTATAGATAGCAACGCCACGCTGGAGAATTTTGAGTCTTACGATTATCGCCATGTCCGATACCTTCATCTGGCAACTCATGGCTACACCGACAATTACCGTCCTGACAGGTCAGCAGTATTATTCTCACAATTTGATGACAGCAGTCAGCAATTACTGCTTTCTGCCCCCCGGATAGCATCGCTTACAATACCGGTGAACCTGGTGTTTCTTTCCTCTTGTCAATCGGGAGCGGGGAAATTGTATCCCGGAGAAGGGGTACTCAGTTTGGCACAGCCATTTCTTGTTGCTGGAGCGAATGCTGTTCTTGCAACTTCTTGGAATGTGGATGACAGAAGCTCCGTTGACTTTGTTCGTTACTTTTATCAATATTTCAAAGATGGTAATTCAAAAGCAGCCAGTCTGGCACATGCACAGCAAAAGCTGATTACCTCCCGATATTCCCACCCCTACTATTGGGGAAGTTATGTTCTGATTGGAACAACAGATTATTAAAAAAAAATGTTTGTCTTATGCTTGATAAGAACTTTCAATAGGCAGGGAAATCTTACAGAGTATATGGGGAAGTTATGCTATATTTGAATCTCCCAAGATTTACTAACGAATACCAGGATACACGAGCTACTATATTTGCGAAGAGAATGTTAATGATGATAAAAAAGGAGTCTGGCAAGAATGGCAACAAAGAATAAGTAAGGCGATGATACTGTAATGGTTGATTTAATTTGTGTTTCCTGGAAACTTACAGTGGATTTTACAGCAATAACAATATCAGTAATGGTACCATTTCCCGGGAGCACATCATTCCTACCCCCTTTTTTAATTCTATTATGATTTATTATAGCGTCACAGATTTCTCTGGATAGATATGTTTTTCAGTGAGGATTCCTAAGAGCGGAACCTCCAGAATACAAGCGGCTTTTTCAATAGAAAAAGGATAAACTTACTAAGTCAGAGAAATAGCATGAAGTGAAAAATCTGAAATAAAGAAAGAAATACTAAGTGACATTAATGAGACAATCATCCCATTACCGTTTGTTTACCTGATTCAATATGATATAAAGACTATATTACAGTTGCCCAAAAGTAAAAAGACTCGTATATTATTGACGCTATTGATAGGGACCCAAAAAAGTTTGCCAATTGAAAATGGAACCGTTATCTGGTCATAAGGACTTCATTGCAGAAGTTGCGATAATTCTCCGTAAGTACTGTCAGTGTATTATCAGTGCTACAGAAATCAGTCGGTTAGTCAAGCTGGCAGTATCTATTGCTCAATCAAAACTACCCGGACGTTTGTGGGCAACTGCTCGGGTGCAAGGAACTTCTACTGATCAAATAGCAACATCCGTTGTTGCCGGTTTGTTTACCAAGAGAGGTTCTGACTCACCACTGGCAAAAGCACTTGAGAGTGTACTGGAATCTGATGAAGTTACTTTATTCTTACGGTTTCGAAACATAGTTGTTAAATCTATATCACAGGAATTGTTCCATCGCTGGCGAGAAAACGATCCTTTGAGCGCTCGGTTGTGGAGAAATCTTCATCGAGTAATACTTAAGGATGAACACCTCGTGGTTTTCCCTGTTAATAAACCCGAATGGGTCTCCCTAAAAAATGTCTCGCTCTTACAAACTGACTTGCCTCTCATCAATCATGATGAAATGGTAAGAATCATTAGCAGTCAGGGAGAACACAATCACAGTCTGGTTAGCTTAATAACTGCAATTCTGTCAGATGTAGTTAATATTTCTCGATATCAAAACGCTGTTCCAATAGAGATGCTGTTTTCTGCTCTTCGAGAAACCATTTCTGAGGTTTTGACACAACGACTGGTAAATAAGATTCCCGGCAATCACAATGACCCTCTTCTGCTTGTAGCTGTTGATAGGGCAACCAAACAGGTTCTTCAGAAAATGGAAAACAGGCTCATTCGATATCAAAGTACAGGAAAACTACATCCAACTATCGTAAAAGTATTTAAGCTGGCTCTTTCCGAGCTGGTAAATGATTATGCAGACGGTGGCCAGACACAAAGTTACTATGAGTACCTTCATGTGCATAAACCAGAGCTAACCGCTGAAGAGTACCGGCAAAATCTGCGAGCAAAATTCGAGTATTTAGCCGAATCAGTCCGAAAGGACTTCATTGAAGCTATGAGGGAACAATATTTATAAACAAAAGTCTGCAAGTGTAGTGTTTTGCACCTAATATTATGAGAAGTTGAAAAATGTAATTCTATTTTATTAAAGAGGTAGGAAACTTAGTAGTATGCGGAAATGGGAATGCCCCACCGGTGAAAAGTGGGAAAAGTATCTGCTCGAAAAAGAGGTTACGGACCGACAGCAATTGGAATACCACCTTGAGGGTTGTCCCCAGTGCCGATTCATACTGGCTCAACTAAGCAAAGAGCTGGAACGCCTTCAGGCCGTTTGGGATGAATCGGTGAGGCCTAATGTCATACATTTATCGCCTTTATCACCGGATATTTCCTCGGATGACCCCACTCCGTTGGAAATAGCTGCCCAGGGAAAGCATCGAGCCCCTGAGAATGATGCCATCACACTCGCTTCGGAAGATCAACGGATACTGCTTCGGGCTGTCAAAGATGCTCATACCGAGGAAACATGGCTGTATGTTGTTGCCGATGATCCTGTTCTGTATGAAAATGTTCTGGTAAAATTACCTTTGGGAGATCAGGAATTTGTAACCGACACCCGGGGCCGTGTGAATCTGGGTGTTGTCGATTGGCTTGAAAAGGAACTGTTAACCGCTGAAGTGAGACCACCTAAGGCCACATTTACCATGAGCCCTTTCAGAACCATCGAAACAGGGAAATATGTCGAACTCAAGTCATCCGGTGGTGATCGTGTCAAAGTAGCACTGACCGGAGAGGGACACAATTATTGTCTTGAAGTCCAGATTATTGAGTTGTCGAAAGCTAATACGAAAGCACCACTTAAGGTGGCAGTTCGTATGGCGGGAACAGATAAATTAGTTCAGATACAACCGGTTGTATCCGATCAGGCATCTTTCGGCGATATTGATACCATTGAGAAGCTGGAAGTGTATCTCTATCAGTAAACAGAGGGGAAACTTGAGTTTTATTCTGGAAATTGAAAAAGCGGCTTCGCGACTTCGCCACGACCTGAAACTGGCACAACTACCTGAGTTGAAGCTGTTATGCGGGCTGTTGTTCTTTGATTCTGTAGTATCCCAGCATAGTGTAAGGCTTGAGTCATACCTCCGTGAGTTTATCCCCTCTCTCGCCATCGTAGCCGATAAAAGTAATCATCTGGAATTCCTTCCTGATGAAACCGAATCCTTAGAAAGATTGATTGATTTTTTAAAGATACAGTCACCTGGTGTTGTATCTCAGGAAGATATGAACAGATTTTCTGGTTTGGTTAATAAAATCAAGATAAGTTCTGAAGATTCTCCTCACCTCACCTCCGCATCGGGAAGTTCTGTGGGCATCACCTGCCTTTTTGTAGAACGCTACCCGGACCTTAATCTTCCTCCAAGAGGCCGGATACTGAATATGACTGTCACAGCTTCAAAGATATCTTCAAAAGCAAAGGAAGATGATGTCGTAGTCCGCAATCCGGTGAGCGAACCCGATGATCGGTTCCTTGCTCAGGCGCGCGATTCCATTAAGGTTGCCCGGGCATTCCTCGAAACTCGATACGGGTTGTCACATAAAAAGCACTACCGGTTCGACTACGCTGTTGACTCTTCAGGTGCTCGTTTCACGGGCGATTCGTTGGGGGTAGCTTTTGCAATCGGTGCTATTGCTGCTCTAAGCAGAACAGAGACATTCCGCGATAAACTTTCGGTTTCACCGTACGTAGCTTTCAGCGGAGCTTTATCAGCCGACGGTAAACTTTGTCCAGTAGATAGTGATGCTCTTAAGCTCAAAACATATCGGGCTTTTCATTCATATCTAAACCTTCTGCTAATTCCCCGAGAGCATCTGCCCTATGCACAGACACAAGTACTGGCATTGGAAAAGCAACATCCTGGTCGAAAACTCGACCTTGCCGGAGCGGAGACCATTGAGGCTGTAGCCAATGATCCCCGCTTGCTGTTGGTTGAACGGTCTTCGGCGGCCGCCTATGTTGCGCGTAAGGCATGGAAAGCAAAACGGTCGGTTTGGGTAGAAGTTCCAGCTTTGCTGGTCTTACTGGCCTTGTTATTTTACCTGGTGGTTCCAGCCAGATACATGCCCTGGTTTGATGATAATCCGGCGTATTTCTCGATTAATTCTGAAAAAAGCAGGATAGAGGTCTACAATGCTAATGAGCAACAGTTGTGGAACGTAACTTATCCAGGCCGTTTACACACTGGGGAAAAGCGAACGTTTCCCAACTACGTTTATGATCTGCAAGGTGATGGTAAGAATGAAGTTTTCTATATCCCCTGTACATATGACAGCAGTGATGCAAGAGATTGGTTGCATGTCTATTCGTACAAAGGGGAACGGTTGTTTAAACAATACTGTCCGATTCTCGGTGAATACCCTCATGACGATAGTAGCACGTTGTACAACACCGGTAGTATTTTCATAGCTGAACTGCAAGACGAGGCGATTATTATCACCATCGTTGATCAGGAAAACCCTGCCCGTTCTCACTATCGCTTCTGGAACAGCGCCGGAGATTCTTTGGGATGGTATATTAACTCCGGTCATGGCATTTTTGATGAAGCGCTTGACATTAATGGTGACGGGAATAAGGAACTTCTTTTTATGGTATTCAATAACCGTATGAAATGCTGCGCTTTGTTGATCCTTCGGCCTGACTCCATGTATGGTGTGTCACCACCGTATCAGTACACTGATTTCGATCTTTCCTGGGTGAAACGCGGCAATCAAATGGCTTATATCCTCTTTCCCAAAACAGACCTCGGCGAGATAGATTTGGAGTCACTGCTCAATTCGGGAAGTAGTGAGGGTATTAGCATGGAATCTGACAGTGTCCTTAAGATTCCGATCGTTGAATCCATACAGGGCTATCAGAATGCCACTATAATTTACTATCTTAACAAGCGATTAAGAGTGTATCGAGTTGTCCGCAGCGACCGCTTTGAGAAACGACGCAATGACTTAGTCCGGGAAGGCAAACTTCCACTCGTCAATTGGACTGAGTACCAGGCTGCCCTTCGCGACACCGTCACCTACTGGACCGACTCCGGCTGGGTGACCGAAGGGCAACTGCGCGCCGCGGAAAACCACTAATACCCATTTTTTTCAAAATATCCGCCAATTTATCCGGAATTTTTTCTGCAACATCTCCGCTATGCAACTATAGATAGGTAAACGGACTGGTTAGTGGTCCGAAGGAATAAACTTAATAAATAAATGGAGGAAGCCATGCAGAAACTGCTAACACTTCTGATTGCCGGGCTGCTTATCAGCAGTTCCAGCCTGTGGGGGCAAACAATCACTTTTAGCCAATTGACTACCGATCCGTCTATGGATGGCTATGCCGATTGGAGTCCTGATGGAAACGAGATTGTATTCGTATCACAGCGCCCGGGGAACTACTCTGGAGAATATAGTATCTGGAAAATACCGGCAACTGGCGGGACTGCGACGCAACTTATTACTATTGAAGGAACCGAACCCAAATGGTCTCCAGATGGCTCTAAAATTGTGTTTCAGTCTCGGGATCAGAGCTATTGGGATGTGTATACAATGACGAACACGGGTAGTAATGTTACGAGGATTACAACATTTTCTGACTGTGTAGGTGCCGATTGGTCACCTGACGGTTCAACTATTATCTATCGCCAATATGCTGGTGGTAACTATGATTTGTACACAATCCCTTCTTCTGGGGGATCACCGACCAGACTGACTACCGATCCGGGTGAGGAATCGTCTCCCTCGTATTCACCTGATGGTTCCCAGATTGTTTTCCAGTATCTCCCCGGAGTAGATGGTAGCAGGGATATTTATGTAATGCCTGCAGGGGGTGGTGTGTATACACCTTTGGCTACTTCCACAGTAGATGATTGGGCTCTTCCAGCTTGGTCACCTAACGGTCAATACATTGCATTCGCATCTCAAAGAAGCGGGAACAACGATATCTGGGTGATGGATGCCCGAGGGGAGAGCTATGGCTTGTGGCAAATCACAAACGATCCTGCTGACGATCATTGGCCTTCATGGTCTCCAGATGGTACACAGATAGTCTTCACTTCTGATAGAAGCGGGAACAGAGATCTGTGGATTGCATCAAATTTACCAATGAACCCTGATACTATTCTTCAATGTTATGAGTTTGTCACACAGTGGGGTAGCCTCGGCTCGGGTGACGGTCAATTTGGCGCAGACTTTGGGCCGCGCGGACTGACAGTTGATAATTTAGGGAATCTTTACGTATGTGATTACGGGAACCAACGAATCCAGGTATTCACTACATCCGGTACATTTCAGTATTCTTTTTCGTCCGACTATAATTCTCAAATTGTTTACGACAATGGTTACCTTTACTTTACGCGTCCCGCTGGCTATGTGTGCAAATATACTACTACAGGCACCCATATTTGGACAACTCCACTCTCCGCGCCCGGCTGGAACTTGAATGGAATCTGCATAGATAGTGACGGGAATCTACACGTTTCCGATGGTTATGATAGCATAGTGTATGTGCTTGACACTGCATCAGGAGCAACTCTTTATTCATACCCCGTTACTGAAGGTTGTTACCAGATTGCCGCCGACAACAACGGCCATGTTTACATTGCCAGTGGTGCCGGACCTATACAGAGATATACTAACGCAGGAGTATATGACAACTCCCGGCTGGATCTTCCACCTACAGAACGGGCAGAATCCATTACTCTGGACAGCAATGGTAACATCTTCATTGGTACCGTCAATCATTTAATAAGGAAGTATGACTCCAATTGGAACCTGCTGGCCGAATGGGGTGATGAAGGTAGCGGTCCAGGGCAATTTACGAATCCTAGCGGTATCACCGTTGACAATCAAGGCTATGTCTATATTTCCGATGGTGGCGGTTCTGCGATAAATCCCGAGAATAGGCGGATACAAGTGTTCAAGCCTTGTAGTGAAACACCTGACTCCCTCCTCTTCCCCTCTGTTTCCGCCAGACCCTGCGACAATGAATGTGTTACCCAACCGGTCATGGTTGACTTGTCACAGCCGATTACCGGGGCAACTATTCCTATTAAAATACCCAGTGGTGTTGAGTTCTGCGGTATTTCAACTGCCGGGCTTCTTACCGATGGATGGGAAACTCCAATCTATTATAACGAAGATACATCAGCCATTTCTGTTGGACTATACAATTTTTCAGGTGCTCGCATCCCAGTCGATACTACAACTATATTTAATATATTATACCATACGTCACCAGAATGCGAAAATAGTTACTTTATTCATTGGGATACAGCTTTTTCTGATGACCCACCCCATAGATTACTGTTCTCTGATACGAATAATTTTGATCTTGCCGCTTATTTTGACCAAA
>JAJRZL010000180.1 GCA_024275255.1 Candidatus Zixiibacteriota bacterium
GGTATTTATGTCGATGGTGATGCCTGGCATCTTACCCGACGGGGACCAAACGGTTGGAATGATGACATCGCCGGATTTTATCCTACTCATCCGGCGCCGGAAGGCTGCGGATTTGTTGACACGATAAATATTGCCTACCATGCCGACAACGATGGCGACCCGACCAATGGTAATTGGGACGAAACCTCTGCCCGGTCGGCAGTGGGAGTACGAGTTGTACGAACACCGGGAGAAAATCTTGATTTATCATATAACTGGTGGATTATCGATTATTCCGATCCTTCCAGGGATTTCGGTCCTCGCCAGAAACCAAAACCGGATGACCCGTTCCGTAACATGGGACCCCGCCTCGGTACACCGGAAGGTGATAAAAATAAGTATTACCTGCTTCGCCACCGGGAATTCGATTACGACCAGATTTTCACTGCTTCTATCCAACCCAACGATACTATGTGGCTCTACCCCAACCAGGACCTGGCATCTGATTTTGCCGATGGCTACGATGCCCGGTACTTACTTTCTTTTGGTCCGTTTGATATTGCTCCCGGCCAACGACTTCCGGTATCATTTGCCTGGGTTGGCGGAGCAGACTTCCATAAAAACCCGAATGACTTTGCAGATTTATTCTCTCCAACAAACCCTCAGCCATTCTACAACAGCCTGGATTTTTCAGACCTTGCTCTCAATTCACGATGGGCGTCCTGGGTGTATGATAACCCGGGGGTAGATACCGACGGTGACGGGTATTATGGCAAATTTCGTGTTTGTTTCCGGGATTCGAGTATTGCTCGTATTGACACTATTATTTCGGGTAACGACACCACCTACCAGACGATTTGGGACTATCTCTCACCTGACACAAACTGGTATGAAGGCGATGGTGTTCCGGATTTCAAAGGTGCCGGACCGCCCCCTGCTCCCAAGATTCGAGTAATCCCAGATGAAAGGAAGTTGATAGTCCGATGGAACGGCTATTACTCGGAAACCACTCCTGATATTTTCCTGGGGCTTGTCGATTTTGAAGGATACCGGGTATATATTGGACGTGACGATCGCTTGAGCAGTTTCTCGCTGGTAGCTTCGTATGACCGTGAGAATTATAATCAATTCGTTTACCGACAGGTTTCGGAATCCGAAGGTGAATGGGTGTTGGAAAATATACCGTTTACCATTGATTCCCTACGAGCTATGTATCATGATTCTACCTTTGAGCCGTTACGATATACCCGAAGCTCGCCATTTTCATATAACGGAGAACTGTACTACTTCGAAAAACAGGACTATAATACATCGGACCTTACCTCACCAGACGGAATACATAAAGTATATCCCAATGTTCCCAAACCGAGTACCAATCCCGAAGATTGGGTCGATTCGGAACTTGTCTTTGATTATAACGTCCCGCTTCCCAAGTACTATGAATACGAATTGGTAATAGAAAATTTACTCCCGACGATACCATATTATGTAGCGGTGACAACCATGGATTTCGGCTCCCCCGTCGCTGGTCTTCCTCCGATGGAAACAGCACCTACCAATAATATGATTGCTGAATATCCCCTGTCTCAATCCAATACGATAAACATAAATAACCTTGATGTCTACGTCTATCCCAACCCGTATCGCATCGACGCCAATTATCGTCAGCTTGGATATGAAGGACGAACGGAGTTTGACAGACCGAACGACAGGGTACGGGCATTGCATTTTGGAAACCTTCCCCCCAAATGTAAAATAAGCATTTACAGCCTTGACGGTGACCTGATAAAAGTAATTGACCATGATAAATCACCAGATGAACCCCAGGCATCACATGATGAATGGGACTTGATAACGCGCAACACCCAGGCAGTCGTATCGGGACTATACTACTATGTTGTTGAATCGGAAAACCGTACGCAAATAGGTAAGTTTGTTATCCTGAAGTAACTGTTATTCTTTGTAGTCAACAGTATGCGGCAGTTTTCTTTTGAGCCACATATAACCAAGTGATGACAGCACCGCTATTGATGATATTGTAATCCACGCTAAGACAGGTTCATTCTTAAAATTATCGAGTATCACTCCCCCATACAACGGACCCAGTGACCATCCCGCCGAAACAAAAAATCCCTGGATACCCATATACCGCCCAATCCTTTTCGGGGGAGCCATCTGTGAGGTCAGGGTTAATGACGGTGGCGACATAAAGACTTCTCCGAATGTTACAATAATGATTGCTATGATAAACAGGTGATATCCCGTCAACATGCCGACAATACCATATCCTATAGCATATAAAAATGCACCGATAGACAGTTGCGTAGTGAGCGCAAACCGGGAAAGCAAACGAGTAACCGGAATTTGTAAAACGACAACTAACAAACCGTTCAGCGTAAACAAATACCCAAGCTGAGTTTTACTAATACCAACCGTATCGACAGTGAATACCGAAAACGGTACAATAAGCTGTGCCACGACCAGGTATAAGAGAAATAACAACCCGACATGAGCCGCCAGCATGGGGTCATCCTTAATAGCGATAAGGTCTTTAATAGAAAACCTGTCCGTTACTTTTTCTGATGACGGTGCCCGCATGAAAAGCTGAAAAATAACACCGGATATCAATGTCAACCCGGCTGAGATGAGAAAGAGTAACGCATACGACGATGTTGCCAGAAATCCTCCGATAGCCGGACCTGCTGCCCAGCCGAGGTTACCTGCCGCACGGGTAATGGCGTAGCCATCGAGTCGCTTTTGTCGCGGCAGGATATCTGAGACAAGCGCATTGGAAACAGACATGAAAATTGCCCCGAAAATGGAATTAAGGAGCATAAATCCGGCAACCATCCAAAAACCCCAGTGGAAATAAATTGAGATTGCCAAAAAGAGAAAAGCGATAGCACGAATGTATTGTGAATTATTCAGCAGTAACTGTCGTTCTATTCTGTCAGATATTTCCCCGCCGACTGCCTGAAACAGCGAGCGAACCACCGCCAATGCTCCAAAGAATAACCCAATCTGGGTCATTGAGAGCCCAAACTCCTGCGTAAAATAAATGGCGACAAAAGGCAGAGATGCGGCAAATCCAAGTGCACCTACAAAACGACCGCTAGCAAGTACCCAGAGATTGCGATTGAACTGCCGAACATACGTTACACTCGCCGTAATCATAATGGCAGTCAATAAAAGGATAATAGATAGTCAGCACAAGGCTTTAGAATATAGTAAGATTCTTTTATAAAGAAAATTAACCGGGCAATGACTCCATTATCACCACCCGGTTATATATTATGAAGTTAACTTTGCAAGTCGTTTGCGGGCATCGGCAATTTGTTTTAATTCAATCTCAGGATTTCCCCAATACTTCAACATTTCTTTATAGTTCTCAATAGCTTCCTGTTTATTGCCAAGTCCCTCATTGGCAACACCAATTAGATATGTGAGGTATGGATACATATACCCGGATGCTGTTGGATTATTACCAGTAACATAGCCTAACAATATCTCTTTACCTTCTTTGTATTGACCGGTTAAAATTAAGTACTTGCCCAACTCTCTCCGATTATTTGATCTTGAACCAAACGTGCGGGATTTTATCAAACTACGCAATGACGAAATAATTTTGGCGGAGTCATTTTCACAGTACCCATCAAACATTTCTTTCACGTCATCAACTAATGACCATAACGACGAAGGCATTCGCTCCTGAAAATCCTTGATGGCTTTTTCAAATTTCGGTCGTATTTCACTGCATTTCGAAGCATCGGTTGAAACAATACCGAGAGGATAATTCAAACTTCTCATACCGGTGGCGTACTTTTCCGTTTTCTGAAAATAATAAAGAGAACTGTCCAGCATGCCTAATCTTCGGTAATTCGCCGCAATAGATTGAAGAGCGCCCAATATCTCTATATCGTCATTCGTGCGCTGTGCTTCTTTAAGCGCCTGAAAAAGAAAACTCATCCCGGTTTTGAATTTTCCTTCCCAAAAAGCGAGATTTGTCCTGTTGTAATAATAATTGCTTAATTTGTACGGGTCATCTTTGACTGCTTCTTTATACTTTTCCTGATATTCCAGCGCTTTCTTAAAGTCACGTTTAATTATGTAAAGCGAACTCAAACTTGCATACGGACCCGGCCGCTCCGGAAATCGCTTCAGTGCATCTTCATAAGCCTTGATCGCTTCATCAATGAGCCCCTGCTTCTTATATAACTGCGCCAGACTGGAATAGGGAGCAGGCGATTCCGGGTGATACTTCTTGATTAACTGGGTGTACTTAATGGCATTCTCGATCAAATCATACTGCTCATATGCCTGCGCATACCATGATAACGCCAACTGGAAACCGGGATTAATCTGTAACACCGTATCTAACTGGGCAAAAGCTTTTACCGTATCATTATTGAAAGCCTGGTACATAATAGCATAGAAGGTTCTCCCCTCAAGATCATCAGGATAATTTGCAACATATGTTTCAATTTTTATCGCGGCAGATTCGTAATTTTCATATAACCAGATATCAGCATACAAATCCAATAATGTTTTCTCCCTGATAGGAAGCTTATCCTTATAATGAACAGCTCGGGCGAAATACTTTGCCCCTTCCTGCTGTTTCCCGCTGAAAACATTAGCCATCCCGATACGCATATACGCCAGGGCAAACGTGGAATCAATATCTATGGCTTCATTGAATTTCTCAATTGCTTCATCATACAATTCCAGCCCAAACTTCTCCATTCCCTGATGATATAGTTTATATGCTTTCGGCGATGTCGTCGTCAAACTGGCAACGCTGGACGAGGTTTGCATCATATCTGCAATATTAAGTGACGCGGCTATTTTCTCAGTCAGGCTGTCAACTAACGTAAACGGATCATCACCAACTACTTTTTCACCAAGGATAATCTTTCCTGATGCAATATCCTCCAAACGGGCATCAATGCGTACTTTACTACCAAGTTTATAAAGCGCACCGGATAATACATTCGTTGCCCCCAGGAATTTTGCGGCTTTTATCCTGTCGGAATATGTCAATTGTTTTATATCCTGATCGGAATGTTTGGTTCGCAGGTAATCCCGTATGCGATCACTGCTGATAATAGTGATAGCTTCCGATTGAGCCAGATCGGTCATCAGGATTTCCGGCAAACCAGTCTGAAGCCAGTCAAGAGATTTATCCCCGGTCTTATTTTCAAAACCGAGAATAGCAAGAGTGTTGCCGGATGTTTCCGTATTTTGGAGGGTGCCTGGATTTGTATTGTGAAACAGTTTTACAGCCCCCACAACTAAAACAGCCAATACGAGAACACCTACCAGCAGCTTTGTCCAACTGAGCGAATATATTTTGGTTTTTGTTTTTCTACCTGAAAATTTCGATATACCGGTAACAGAATCAGAGATACCGCTGTCATATTGACGTCGCAGGTTACGCAAATCAACCACAAGGTCTGCTGCACTTTGGTAACGGTCATTTGGGTTTTTCTGTAAACACTTATCAATAATCCGTTCCAACTCCAACGGAATCCCTGTTTTTTTCCCGCTGGGTGGTTCGTGTTTAGTTTCGAGAATTTTTGCCAGGGTTTCGACTTGTGAGGGACCGCTGAACGGAAATTCCCCGGTAGCCATACGATAGAGTAATATCCCGAATGAGAAAATATCTGAACGGACATCGACCTGCTCTCCCCGTGCCTGCTCTGGAGACATATAAGATACAGTCCCGACAATTTTCCCGGCTTTGGTCAATTCCTGCGAAACAGTATCAGTATTTTCCGTATCATCATCCATTTGTACCGGGTCAAGCGGTTTTGCCAAGCCGAAATCGAGTATTTTGGGATTTCCCTCATCATCAACGAGAATATTGGAGGATTTTATATCCCGGTGAACAATATTCAGCTTGTGGGCAGCAGCCAATCCCGATGCTATCTTTTCGGCAATACGAACAATGTCACCCAAATCGGGTTGTTTTGTTTGCAAGTATTCAAACAGGGGTGTTCCCTGTACGCGCTCCATGACAATATACTGAACTTTTCGACTTTCATCGGGAAGCATCGCTTCTCCCATATCGTAAATCGCCATGATATTCGGGTGCATAATTTGAGCGGCGGTTTTGGCTTCCCGCTCAAAACGGCGAAGACGTTCCGGTTCGTTGAAAAAATCGGCAAGGAGTATTTTTATTGCAACCTGTCGGTGAAGCTTCTGGTCTTCAGCAAGATATACTTCCCCCATACCACCGGAGCCGAGATGCTTGATAATCTTGAAATGAGCAAAGGTTTGCCCTGCAGTAAGCATTATCTCCCCCTCTGCAGGATTAGCATAGTTATATCATCCGACTGTGGTTCATCCTGTACAAACAAGCGAATATCCTCCATGAGTTTTTCTCCAATAGCCGATGCTGATAAATGACGAACACTGCTTACTAATTTTTCCAGTCGTTCCTCACCGTACATCTCTTCCTGATGTTCGGCTTCAGTCACACCATCGGTAAATATAACAAGCACATCACCTTCGGACAAGGTAATCCTTTCTTCGTCCCAGCTGTACCCGGGGAGAGCACCAATCATGATGCCCGATGCCTTTAGATGTCGTATAGAACCGTCATGTTGTAATAATATCGGGGGGTTGTGTCCGGCGTTGATGAACCGTATTTCATGAGTTGTACTGTCCAACACCCCAATAAACAAGGTGGCAAAATCTCCCGGGGTGCTGTGGTCACATAATTCCGATGACACCTGTGAAACAGCTCGACTTATATCAAAATCCTGCTGTTTATATAAAATACGGAATGATGCCAGGATATTTGCCATCAAAAGAGCTGCTCCCATTCCTTTACCACTGACATCGGCAACCATAAACAATAACCTGCCATCTGGTAAACGGGCAATATCATACAGGTCCCCGCCAACTGCTCGACACTGGTCCTGAAAGGTATGAATATTATACCCTGATACTGTTGGCACTGATTGGATGAGCAACTGTTTCTGAATTGTGGAGGCTCGCCGAAGCTCGGCATCTATAACCTGTTTTTCCTGACGTTCGGCTAACAATGTATAGTTGAGCATCCTCGCTCCAATGATATTCCCAAATGTTGCCAGCAACCTGAGATGGTCATCGGTATAGCGATGTAACGGGTTTGTCGTATCGGCATACAAAATGCCATGAACTTTGTCCTCATCAAACAATGGTACCGCCATAGCGGATTTCATTTCCGACAAAATGATAGAATCCTGTTGGGCAAAGCGCGGATCTTCGGTAGGATCACCGACCAGAATGGATTGTTTTTGTGTTAATATCTGATTCACAATTGTTCGTGACAAGTGAAACTGCCCCGGGTCCTTACCGCCGGTCAGCAAAGTTGCAGCAGTATATACATCGTTATCTTCATTATCGGTAATAAGAACCGCCAAACGTTCTGCCGGAATTACTTTGGTTACAAGTTTTAATGACCGTTCCAACATAATCTCGCGGGGCTCGGGCAGCACCAGCATTTTTGCCATGTCAAATAATGTCGGCAATACATCAGGTAACTCGGTTATCTTTTGCGGTAATGGTTTTAATGCTTCATCAATATCGAGAAACACTGATTTTTCAGGCTCATAATCGGCAAGCTGGGTGGTGGATACTTTGGATTTCTCTACTCCTTCGTCAGCATCGACTACTCGAAACTCAACCTCGCCAAAAGTAATGGTATCGCCCTCTTTAAGCTCAACTTTCGTCTGTACTGGTACTCCATTACACACGGTACCATTATGGCTGCCCAAATCTCTTAAAAAGCATTGGTTGCCATCGGGGGAAACTGTGACCTCGGCATGTTTCCGGGATACGGTTTTATTTGGAATACAAAAATCAGCTTCTTTCTGACGTCCGATAATATAAGTTCCGGGAAGAAGATTCCACGAGTAATACTTGCTACCATCTGTTCCCACAAATTTCAGCATATAACCTAATCTTTCCGCATTGTAGATTTTCTACCAACCATGCTATGATGGATGATACGATTTATTACTATATTTGTTAACCAAAAACTCAGCAATTTTCTTAAATCCCGATATGCTGTATCTATCCCAACCAGCCCCTGCCATACGGAGCAATTTCCCCGTCTCCCATAATCTTCGTACATGCTGCCCAAAAAGGTGCGCATCGACATGTGTCTCAATACTTTCTGCAACCCCGGATGCCATTAACAAATCACGATTTCGGGGAGCAAAGGGGCCTATCGACGGACCAAGGATAAAATATGGTAATCCCAACCCAACCCCCCAGTTGGTTCGTTCATGTGACGGCGCCACGATATAATCAAATACCGGAAACAAATGTGCCACCAGCCAGTTTTCTTCACGTCGGGTAGAGTACCGGACAATAATTGCCGGGGGGAAATCTACCGGGAGATAGTCAGAAGAATCAACGACCTTAAAAGGTATTCCCTGTTTTATCATCGCTTTGATAACCCATGCCGAAAGTGTACCACCTTTTTTGGCTAATACTATTACCCTGCTGCCGTGCAACACTGCCGACACAGCCGAGGCAACCAGTTTCTCAACATGCGGTTTCGGTTCTGCACCGGAACTGCAAAAGAACCCGGTCAACATATTCTCCGATTGTAACCGTTCGATTCGCTCGGCAAAAGCATCCCGCGCTTGCTGTTTCAAAGCAGGCTCAATACATAAGCCGGTAACAACAATATTACTTCTGGTATAACCGATTTTGACAAACTCCTCCGCGACGGCATCAGTCGGAACAAAGACCGTTGTTGCCCCGGTTACTAACGATTCATTTGGGGCAACAAGTTCACCATGTTGATACAGCAAGTTTTGTTTCCCCTGTAGTATCCCGACCAGTGACGGATGGGCAACAATCAGCGGGTTGTCATCATCGGCAAACTTTTCCCTTATATCCCGCCCCATGATTGACAACATAACACTCTGCTTATTGTAATCACGGTTTTTACGTAATCGGTTATAGAGGTATCCAATCATCCCTTGGGATGAGCCATGTCGATACATCCACTTTACCAGTTTCCAGGAAAGCGCCGCTTTTCCGTGTGACAGCTCAAATACATCTGTCTCGTTACGGACCAGCCCGATGCTTTTTATTCTGATTAACGCTTCAATAACACCATCGAGATAAAACGGATGCCCCCGACCGATATTAGTATAAAGGATATTCAGTTTTGCCGGGCCTGATAACGAACGATGAAAGGCTGTCATGTATTCTCATCTTGTTTTAGTATTTTTGGCTTTATAAAATATCCGGTAACTGACCATACTATAATGATTCTTACTTGCTACATGCAAATGATATATTTCCGCAGAGGTGATGTCAATAAACATAGCCCAGTGTTATATGATTTCCCAAACATGGTTTTTTCATAAAAAACAACTATTATGTCACCTGCCCCGGAACTGTTTCGAACCAACCCCTGTTATGGGGGAAAACGTACAATCTATACATGTTTCCGTTTTTTCACCCATACCTTAATTCCGGGAACATTTAAAAGAGAAGGCATTCATGTTTTTTATACTGGCATGTAATAACACCTATCGGCTGCAATGGGATACTCTTCCAAACCTCCTTATGCCTTCGATGGCAGGAAATGCCGGAACAATACTCCTCCAACCGAACTACCGGGAAACCTGTTCGTAATGAAAATCCCCCTGCTTATTTTTGCAAGTTTCTCTTTGCTTTTATATTGTTTGCTCATTTGGCTGCCCCCGGAAAGCTCCAATATCGCCGGATTCCTAATTATCTCCCAGATATTGGTACTACTGTACCTGTGTATGCTATTGTTTGCCCGGAGGAGTGAGCCCTTCGGAAAAAACAGGACATTATTCCTTGGACTCATTATCCTTGCCGTTATTATAAGGATTACCGTTTTAATCGGGACGGAACAATCAGCCTACCTGTCTGATGATGTGTACCGATATGTTTGGGAGGGAAAACTGATTGTTCACGGATATAACCCGTTTACAACGACACCAACCTCAATGGCACAAAGCGGGATGGTGGACAGTACGTTATATCCTCATATCAATCACCCTGGAGTTCCTGCTATATCTCCCCCGCTAAGCCAATACTTATTTGCAGTAGCATACCTGATTGATAACAATACTATTTGCGGCTTCAAAACGCTGTCATTTTTGTTTGAGTTGTTTACCCTGCTGGCAATCATTCTACTGTTAAAATACGAGAATAAAAAACGACCTGTGTTCGGATGGCAGCTACTGGTCTATATGTTTTCTCCGCTGGTATTGATTGAATTTCTCATATCCAGTCATCTTGATATCCTGGCTATGCCGTTCTTTGTTATATCATTATATTTTTTACGAAAACATAACGCCGTCATAACCGGTATTACCCTGGGTTTGGCGTCAACGATTATACCCTTTGGATTCTTTTTTCTCCCTGTCTTATTGTTCCATTTTGTCAAACGAGACAGAGTAAGATTTGCACTCTCCTTTGTGGCAGCTGTTATCGTATTATATATTCCTTTCCTGTCGTGCTCCGGTGACGATGTATTCCGTTCCTTTTTCATATCCCTTTCAGATTGGCATTTCAACGGTTCGCTTTTCCAGCTCCTTGAGTACATTACCGGGGAGCAGGTCGCCTACTTTATTACCGGCGGGATTTTCCTTGCGGTTATTGTCATGGCTTCCCTGTTGTTGCGTACCCGGATTCCCAATCCGATTGAGCGGATGTTTATTGTTTTGGGAGCCTATTTTATCCTCTCACCATCGGTATTTCCCTGGTATTTAATATGGACAATCCCATTTCTTGTTCTTCGTATGCACCTGCCATTTCTTATTCTGACCGGTACGGTGTTTCTCTCCTACTATGGGTTGATGAGCTATTATAAAGATGGAACCTGGTTACATAACGGGGTATTGGCAGCGGCTGTATATGTACCATTCTACACGCTTCTCGGGTATCAACTTTTCACATTCATAAAACAACAACGAAAATCAAGCAACAGGTGATATAACTCACTCGATTTTGACTATACCGAAAGTGAACAGGAAACCATGAAAAAAAGGCCGGCAAGTACCGGCCTCCCTGGGCGCACTACATCCTTGTAGCTTAACCGGTCACCCCACTAATCTCTTCCGTGTTGATTACTTTGGAAAGATCCAGGATGATTAACATACGGTCATCGAGTTTTGCTACACCTTTGATATAATCGGAATTAGTGCCCGCAGCAATTTCCGGTGCCGCTACGATTGTATTGGCAGGAATGCGAAGTACTTCAGACACAGAATCTACTACCATACCCATCACGTTGCCATTGATATCGACAACGATAATTCGGGTATTTTTGTCATGTTCTTTCACTTCCAGGTTAAACCGCTTACGAAGATCGACAATCGGTATGACACGACCCCGAAGATTTATAACACCCTCCACATACTCCTGGGTTTGAGGAACCTGGGTTATTTCAACCATCCGGTTGATTTCCTGTACTTTCAAAATATCCACACCGTACTCTTCAGAGCCAATGGTAAAAGATACCAGTTGCAAAAGCTCATCCGTGAATGTATCGGTATGACTTTTATTTGTATCAGCAATAGTGCTTTCCATAACAGCTCCATTTTTGATAATTCTATTATCAATACCCCTTATGAAATTCCCCGTTTGCCGAAGACCTGAATGTATCAATAATTCTCATTTGCATTCCAACCCGTTTCAAAGAGCCTTCAACAGAGGAAAAGTATTCTTTTTAACATATCGGTTTATAATAATTATGCTTTAGTTACCCAAAATAATGTATATCTAACGGAATTATTGTTTATAAGAACCTCTTGACCGACCTCGCTTGCAGTATCGCTTCACCAATAACAACATAACGCATTACCACTTATACTGTTACGCGAATTGTATGCGCTGCTTTAAGTTCTGTTGCCGAAGAGGATTAATTATGCTATGTTCTGGTTAAAGGAAACGCATAGAAAGGTTTTTACAATGAAAGACAAACGCAACGAAATTTTAGCCCGACAACTTTTGAATTACTCGGTTGACCTGCAAAAAGGGGAAATTCTGTATCTTGAAATCAAGGGGAAAGATACCCTGGAACTGGGAAAACAAATTATCCGTCTGGCAACTGAAAAAGGAGCGGTGCCATTCTGGTATTATAACGATGAATCCTTGCAGCGCCACTGGGTGAAAAACGCAAATGATGACCAGTTCAAAATCCAGGCTGAGCTTCACCTTGAACTGATGAAACGCGCTGATGCCTATATCGGCTTACGCGGTTCGGATAATCCTTTTGATCTTGCCGACATCGATTCAAAACAGATTGATAAACAAAATATCCTCTTTTATAAACCGGTCCATCTTGAGGAACGTGTCAAACGCACCCGTTGGGTTGTGCTCCGGTTCCCCAATAATGCCATGGCGCAACTGGCGGAGACATCGCAGGAAGCATTCGAAGATTTCTACTACGAGGTCTGCTGTGCAGATTATGCAAAAATGTCCAAAGCTCAGGATAAGTTGTATGCCCTGATGGATGCAACCGATAAAGTTCATATTAAGGGTCCCGATACTGATTTGACCTTCTCTTTGAAAGGGATTCGCTGCGTGAAGTGTGATGGCAAACGCAATATTCCTGATGGTGAGGTTTATACGGCTCCGGTTCGTGATTCTATCAACGGAACCATTACTTATAACACCCCTTCTTTGTATCAGGGGACGGTATATACCGGAATTTCATTTACCTTTGAAAATGGAAAAATCGTGAAAGCTACCTGTGACGGTGATGATGCCAAATTGAACAAAATACTTGATACCGACGAGGGCGCCCGTTATGTGGGTGAGTTTGCCATTGGTGTCAACCCGTTCATTTTACATCCGATGAAAGATACGCTGTTTGACGAAAAGATAGCCGGTTCGTTCCATCTTACCCCCGGGCAATGTTACGATGAAGCCCCCAATGGCAACCAGTCGGCAATCCACTGGGACCTGGTATTGATACAGCGACCTGAATATGGCGGTGGTGAAATCTGGTTTGATGACAAGCTTATCCGCAAAGACGGTGTATTTACCGATGCGGAACTGGAAAAAGCATTTTCCGCAGAAAATTTGAAGTCATCGGAGCTGTAACGTGCTATAGAACATATCAGAAATAAAAGGATATCGTGATGGATATATTAGAATTTGCTATGCAGATGGAGCTCGACGGAAAAGCGTTTTATGAAAAAGGAATGGAACGCGCCGAAAATCCATCGGTGAAGAAAATCTTCAAAATGCTCGCCGATGAAGAACACCGCCATTACCAAGTTTTCAGAAAACTTTCCAGCGGAGAAAAACCCGATCCCGCAACCGATCTCACCCCAAGCGGTGCAACACTAAATGAGGTCAAAAATATTTTTAAGGAAATGACCGATGCCGGCAAAGAGTCTCTTGAAGGTGACACGACAAAAGATTTGTGGTTGGAAGCTCTTGAAGTCGAAAAAAAGGCGGAAAAGATGTATCGCGATGCTGCCGAAAAAGAGACTGATATCCACCGAAAAGATATTCTCACTAAGATTGCCGATGAAGAGAAAACCCATATCTACCTTATTGACAACCTTATCTCTTTTCTTGCCGATCCGGAAACCTTTATTGCTTCACAGAACTATAAAAATTTCCAAAGCTGGGAGGGCAGGTAAACACAACTTCACGGTAAACTGAAAAAGAAATCCATCAGGCACAGAAAGTATAAGAACGATATTTTCTGTGTCTTTTGCTTTTTAATTGGAGCTATCATATTACCTGAATAGTTTGTGAAAAAAATAACGCATTGGTGCCGATTACCATTGACATTGAGAGGGTAAAACATGTATATTTGCGCCTTCCTGAAGGAGGATGCGACAAAATGATCGCAGAACTGAAAGCAAAGATACCTGAATTGAAAGAGCGCCTTGAGAAGCTCGGGAGGTTCCTTTGACCTCGACAACAGGCGCAAAAAAATAGCTGAACTGGAAAAACGTTCAGGTGAACCCAATTTTTGGGATGACAATCAGACTGCCCAGGCAGTCCTTAAAGAAATAGCTGTGCATAAAAAATGGATAGACACTCACGAACGGCTGACTGGTGACCTTCAGGATATTACAGAACTTCTTGAAATTACCGAAACCGATGACAGCAATGAGCTGGCTGCTGCCCTGTCCGACATAGAAACCGAACTGGGGAAACTGGAATTTTCAGCCCTATTGTCCGGTCCCGATGACCACCGTAATGCTATTTTGACTATTCATCCCGGCGCAGGTGGAACGGAATCGCAGGACTGGGCAGAAATGTTATTCCGTATGTACAACCGCTGGGCGGAACGACATAATTTCACCGTACAGCTCCTCGATTACCAACCGGGTGATGAAGCCGGGTTAAAATCCGCTACTATTGAAATTAACGGTGAATTTGCGTATGGATATTTGAAAGCGGAATCGGGTGTTCATCGCCTGGTACGCATCTCCCCTTTTGACGCCAACGCTCGCCGTCATACCTCATTTGTTTCGGTCCATGTCTATCCCGAAATTGAAGGCAATGTTGAAATTGATATCAAGGACGATGATGTCCGCATCGACACCTTCCGTGCTTCCGGCGCTGGTGGTCAGCATGTCAATAAAACGTCATCGGCAATTCGTATCACGCATATTCCCACCGGGATTGTAGTCACCTGTCAATCGGAACGAAGCCAGCACAAGAACAAAGCCGCAGCATTTACCGTATTGAAATCGCGTTTGTACCAACTGCAGAAAGAAGAAGAAGATAAGAAGAAGCAAAAATTTGAAAATATGAAAAAGAAAATCGAGTGGGGTTCGCAAATTCGCTCGTATGTATTTCATCCTTACAACATGGTAAAGGACCACCGTACCTCGGTCGAAACAGGGAATGTTCAGGCAGTCATGGATGGTGAGCTGGATGCTTTCATTGAAGCGTATTTGATAAATCCTGAATTAAATGATAGTGTCCGGGCATTGAGTTCAATTGATACATAAAATTTTTGATATGGGAGTGAGAGATGAATGCTCTTTCTAAAATAAAAGACAAGGCAAAGTCGAAAAAACGACGAGCCGTGCTACCCGAAGGAACCGAACCTCGGACCATTCAGGCAGCCAAAAAAATACTCTCGGAAGGCATTGCCGAGGTTACTTTGCTTGGTGATGAAAGAGAAATCGAATCTTTGGCAAAAGAATACGGCTTGAACCTCAACCGTGTAGAAATCATTAATCCGACTCATTCACCGGAATTTAACCAGTATGTTGCCGAATTAGTGGAGATTCGCAAGGAAAAAGGCTTGACCGAAGAAGAAGCCCGCCAAATGATGGCAAATACGCTCTATTATGGAGCGATGATGGTTCGTCATGACCGGGCAGATGCTTCTGTTGCCGGGGCGGTGAACACAACCGGTAATGTCCTGCGGGCGGCAATCCAGGTTATTGGGTTAAAACCGGGAATTAAGGTAGTCTCCAGTTCCTTCCTGATGACTATTCCCAAGTATCGTGATGAGCATGACAAAGTCCTTATGTTTGCCGACTGTGCCGTAGTTCCCAATCCGACCCCGGAACAGTTGGCATCAATTGCTGTTTCGACGGCGGAAACATTACAGTTCCTGCTGGGCGAAGAACCACGAGTGGCGCTCCTCTCATTCTCGACCAAGGGCTCGGCAAAACATGAAGATGTGGACAAGGTACTCAAGACACTGGATATACTCAAGGCGGAACACCCCGACTTAAAAGTTGATGGCGAGCTGCAACTTGATGCTGCCATTGTGCCGGAAATCGGCGCTCGCAAAGCGCCGGATTCCGAAATTGCAGGAAACGCCAATGTCCTGATTTTCCCTGACCTTGATGCCGGTAATATAGGATATAAACTCACAGAACGACTGGCTGGCGCGACTGCCACCGGACCAATTATCCAGGGCTTGGCAAAACCAGCCAATGACTTGTCACGTGGTTGTTCTGTTCAAGATATCGTAGATGTTTGCGCCATTGCAACACTGCTAAGAGGATAATAATATGAGTATCAGCCAACTGGCGAGAGAGATTAA
>JAJRZL010000006.1 GCA_024275255.1 Candidatus Zixiibacteriota bacterium
AAATCGTTACGCCAATTTCTCCAGCATTTCCTGATCTATATCGAAGTTTGTATATACTTTTTGAATATCATCATGTTCTTCAAGAAGTTCATACAACTTAAGCATTGATGATATTTCGTTTTCTTTTGTCAGTTTTACAAGATTTTCCGGCTGCATTGTAACCTCGGCGCTCACCATTGGTATTCCCTTAGCTTCAAGCGCCTGACGGACATTGTCAATCTCTTCGGGAGGGGTGATAATTTCATAGGAACCGGAATCGGAAGTCATGTCCTCGGCACCGTTTTCCATTGCAATTTCAAGCAGGGTATCTTCGTCGGCAGCATCGAGTTCCACAGTGATAATCCCTTTTTTATGGAACATCCATGCCACGCAGCCATTGGCACCCAGATTCCCCCCATACTTGGAGAGATAGTGACGGATTTCTGAAACAGTGCGGTTCTTATTATCGGTCATCACTTCCATGTACAACGCCACCCCGCCGGGACCATATCCTTCATATACCACTGACTCATACGTAACCCCGGGAAGCTCCCCGGTTCCCTTCATAATAGCCCGCTTGATATTGTCAGCAGGCATGTTTGAAGCCTTGGCGGCGGCAATAGCTGTCCGAAGCCGCGGGTTACCATCCGGGTCCCCCCCGCCCTCGCGTGCCGCAATTGTTATTTCTTTGATATGACGGGTAAATATCTTTCCGCGCTCAGCGTCGGCTTTACCCTTCTTCCGTTTAATTGTCGCCCATTTTGAATGACCGGACATGTGGACACAACTCCTTTATTTCAAAAACTACTATTTTCATAAATTCAACTCACAGGAACAAATAGTACAAAATCTTATCCAAATTGGCAAGTGGCTCTGTTGAAAATAGATGATTTGAGTTGATTCTCCCCCTTGCTATTATATATACTATTTCTATGGTATCAGTGTTCACACGGATTATGAACCGGGAAATACCGGCTAAGATATTTTACGAAGACGACGAGGTCATTGTCGTTGCCGACCATCGTCCCCGTGCTCCGGTGCATTTATTGATTATTCCCAGGCAGGAAACGAAAAATTTCTACGAAACTCCACCCGAAATGCTGGATATGCTCAACCGGAAAGTGAAACTAATAGCAGAAAAACTGGGAATTACAGACCATTTTCGGATAATCATCAATAACGGCTACTGCCAGGAAATAGACCACCTTCACTACCACTTTTTATCTGACCGGGGAGTTGACAAACTCACCTGGATTCCATAATAAGAGTTTCAAAACCGATTAGCCGGCAATGGGTTCCGAGAAAGCAGGCATTTCAAGATTGTATATCCTATCACTGACCAAAAGATACCCGCCCATGACGCCAACCCCACTGTCACCACCGAATGGACTATAAGCCACGGGAAGAAATGCTGGTAGATAACCATCACAACAGCCATGAAAAGAATTGTTGTCACCATGCAACCGCTCCAGAAAAGAAGTTTTTCGGAATATGTTCTTTGCTCAATTTCATGTGAAGGTTTTGGTAACAGCCACCCTTTCAACGCATAGTAGATAATGACAAATGCGCCAAACAGGGTGCTCAGGTGCTGCAGGATTTCAGCCAGATGAAATTGGTATTGAAAAATAGTTACCTGCTCTTTCAAAAATGTGTATCGACTGGCAATTTCACCCCCAACATGGGTGAACGAATCCCATCCAAAATGACTGAGGACCCCGATAAAAACCGAGACGAGGAAAACTACCCACTCCCTGAAAGATTTTACCTGCCACTTACTAACCGCCAACCCTGACAGGAGCCCGTCGAAGGGAGCGGGTAAGTTAATGATAAAGTTATACTTAAATAGCCAGTGAAAGGCAAAGGAGAATGCAACCCCGGCCGGGATACAAAAGAGGAATAGCCCTGCCCATGAATGGCTGAGACCACGGTACACAGTACTCGCCATCAGGAAATACAGTAAATCGGGAGCCATAGCTCCAGCCATAAGCCCGGTTAGTGAAAAGTACCGGGGATACATTTTCTTCAACGGCAGTACAATTCCGGGATGAGACGTGGTAAAGGGCATGTTTCTCCAACTATTCAGTGGTCATAATTATTACTATTTTATACATTCGACAAAAATATGGTTCCTTTTGCCGATTTCATTTGACAATTTTAGATATTTTGCTTTTTTACCGATAGATGATAGTATAATTGGTAGGCTTTGAACATTTTAACAACGGCTGAAGGAGGTGTTGTCTATTGCCGGGGGTTAAAGTTCGCGACGATGAATCGTTTGAAAAAGCCCTTCGCCGTTTTAACAAGTTTTGTGAAAAGACTGGCGTGTTGTCTGACATAAAGAAACACCAGCATTTTGAAAAACCATCAGATGCTCGAAAACGTAAAATGGCGGCGGCTCGGCGAAAGCTAAGACGCCTGAGAAGACTTGAACAAGACTGATTTTTACTCATGAATCGGCTTGAACAAATTGAACAGGATTTAATAAAGGCTCTGAAAGCCCGTGACCAGCAAAAAGTTACGGTTCTTCGGAGCCTTAAGTCTGAATTGAAGTACCGTCGGATTGAGAAAAAAGGGAACCTTACCGACGAGGATGTCATTGCTGTACTTTCCAGTTACGCAAAAAAATGCCGGGAATCACTTTCGGATTTTGAAAAAGGCGGGCGGGATGATTTAGTCCAAAAAGCCAAAATGGAACTGGACATTGTCACTACCTACCTTCCCCGGCAGCTTCCCGAAGATGAGCTACGGTCAATCATCAAAACAGCCATCGAAGAAACCGGCGCCGATTCACCACAAAAACTCGGGCTGGTGATGAAGGCTGTTATGCCCAAAATAAAGGGCAAAGCAGACGGTAAACTGGTCAACAAACTTGCTTCGGAAATGCTTGCCAACTGATTTAACAACTTTCTATATTATCCGCAACAATACAAATCTGATACGGGAGTATATTAATGAACTGGATAGATGTCGTATTATTAATACTTTTGCTGGTATCTGTCATTGTCGGCTCCAGAAAAGGAATGATTCGGGAGTTGATGGCGTTTATTGTTTTCTTTGTGGCGATTATTGTTTCTGTCAACTATGTCGATCAGTTTGCTGTCTGGGTACATGATAAACTGGGCGGGTCGCCGCTGGTCTCGGCATTTTTATCTTTTGCCCTGTTAATTGCCGGAACCTACGTTGCTTTCAAGTTGTTGGGGATGCTTTTTTACAAAGTCGCCAATATCAAAACAAGTGGCAGAAAAGATCAAATGGGCGGAGCGCTGGTCGGTTTCTTACGGGGCTGGATGATGATAGGATTTGTTACCTTTATGGCGTTTCTCCTCCCCTTACCCCAGGCATTCTATAACTCGTTTGAAACTTCTTTATTCGGTCCGGTGGTTGCCAAAACAATTCCCCTCATGTACGAAGGCACAGCGCCGATTCATCCGAAACATACCGACTTCATAGATAAAATCGAAAGCTCCCTGCTTATCACACAGTCGAAATCAAGTAATATCAGCAATGATGACCGGATGGAAGTTTTCAAAGTAATACGGCTCCTTCGCCAGTATTTTTCAACCACCTTTGACCATTCAACCTGATTTGTTTTATATTTTCTGTAAATAGGTTATATTACAGCCGACCACTGGTCGGCTGTTTCTATATGAGGAATGCGGTTGCATAATTATGTTTGATACACATACACTCGAAGTTTTAGAGTTCTCAAAAATCATTGACTTGATTATCGGCAAATGCCTGACTCCGTATGGAAAAGATATTGTCCGCCGAATTGGTCCCCTTGATTCAAAAGAGGAAATAATCAAAAAGGGTACCGAAATATCGCAAATGAAGGACATTATCAATTTTGGACAGGCTTTTCCCCTGTACCGGATGGAGAACTGTCGGGAACCGTTGAAAAAATCTCAAGTCACCGGCGGGTTCCTGGAGCCGAAGGAAATCCTGCACATACTGGAGCTGGTTGAAGCCTCGATTGAAATCCATGAATATGACAAGGAACACCGCGAGAACTTTCCGACTATCACTGAATATATAAAACAAATTCGTTCTTTCCCCGAGCTGAAAAAGAGTATTCGGCGGACAATTGATGAAGACGGCGAAGTGCGTGACAATGCCTCATCAAAACTCAAACAAATTCGCAATGAACTGCGGGAGACAAAACATCGTATTCTCAAACGTCTGGAACAAATACAAGCAGCCCAGACCAAACAACCCGGGTTACAGGATGATGTGGTCACTATCCGTAATGGTCGCTACGTCATTTCCGTACCTTCCAACAGGTACCAAAGCAACATGGGGATTTTGCATGACCGCAGTCAAACCGGGGCTACCCTGTACGTGGAGCCACAGGAAACGGTTGAGACCAACAACCGGCTCAATCTTCTCATGCAGGAGGAACGGCTGGAAATAGACCGCATTCTCCGCGCGTTAACTTCCGAGATAGGGAAACGCTCCGAACCGTTGCTTGAGAATACCCGTCTTATCGGTAAGCTGGATGCCATTCATGCCTGTGCGGTGTTTTCCAACCAGATCAAAGGCAACCAGCCTGTGATTGGTGCTGATGCGTCTCTTAATCTTATTGAAGCTCGTCACCCGCTGCTTATTATGCAAGCGGAGAAGTACGACGATGTTATTCCCAACAGTATCAATCTTGATGATTCCCGGCAGGCGGTGCTTATTACCGGACCCAATACCGGCGGGAAAACCATCCTCCTGAAAACAGTCGGGTTGACGGTTGCTATGGCGCAAGCCGGTTTGCATATCGCCGCCGACAAAAAATCAACGGTCGGAGTATTCAACAATATCTTTGCCGACATCGGTGACGAGCAATCTATCGAGTTGTCTCTTTCGACATTCTCATCACACCTGACTAATATCATAAGAGCGGTACAATCAGCTTCACCACAAACACTGCTGCTCTTTGATGAAATCGGCGCCGGAACCGATCCCAAGGAAGGCGCAGCATTGGCGGAATCAATTATTTTATACTGCATTTCCAAAGGGGCGCGCCTGCTGGTGACAACTCATTACTCCCAACTGAAAACACTGGCGATGGAAAACCCCGAAATTGAAAATGCTTCTCTGGAATTTGACCGCAACACTCTTGCCCCAACATACCGTCTTCGTCTTGGTATCCCCGGTTCATCCTATGCGGTGGAAATTGCCGAGCGACTGGGGCTGCCGCAACAAATTTGTATCCGGGCAGCGGAACTGGTTGGCAGCGGTGAGAAATCTCTCAGTAACTTGATAGCTTCCCTCGAATCAGAGTTGGCGCAAATACGAAAAGAAAAAATAGAGTTGACCGACCGCCTGGCAAAAGCAAAGGACCTTGAGAATTATTACAATATTCAATCAAAAAAAATACGTGATGAAGCTGCCGTCGAAAAGCAACGGTTACTTGATGAAACAGAAGTATATCTCAACGAAACCCGGCGGGAAATCGAGCGACTGGTTGCCGATATTCGAAAATCGCAGGCAGAACCGGAAACAGTAAAACAGTTTCATCACCAGCTAAAAAAACAGCAGGATAAACTTGCCCGGTTCAAACAGTCGCCATCATCTCCCCCACCTGAACCAGGGCGGTTTGATGTCGGTGATACGGTGGAAATATTATCGCTTAAGCAGCAGGGGGAAATAACTGCACTGCTATCCAATGATAGAGCCAGAGTGAAAATCGGCAATATCCATACGACAGTCGATATCCGAAATCTCAGAAAAATTAACAACGGTGCTTCATCATCTACCCCGGCTCCTCGTCCCAGGCTGCTTGTCGAAGAAACTGTTTCCCCGGAAATCCATCTACGCGGGATGACCAGTGAGGAAGCGCTGGAAACACTGGATAAATATCTCGACAGGGCTATTGTCGCAGGGCTGACGCAGGTTTATGTTATCCACGGCAAAGGAACCGGCACGTTACGGCGGATACTGACTCGATATCTTAAAGAACGACCGGAGGTCGATTCCGTTCGTCTTGGCAACTGGAACGAGGGTGGTGCCGGGGTGACAATTGTGAAATTGAAAGGATAACGGAACGATATGATTTCACAGGAGACCATAGAGCAGGTCCGTCAGGCAACCGATATCGTTCAGGTCATAGGTGAGTATATCAAGGTTGTTAAACGAGGTCGCCGGTTTCTTGCACTTTGTCCGTTTCATACCGAAAAAACACCATCGTTCAGTATCTCACCCGATAAGCAGCTCTACTATTGTTTTGGGTGCGGACGCGGGGGAACCGTGTTCAATTTTCTGATGGAGCATGAAGGGATGTCGTTTACCGCAGCTGTAAGATTTCTGGCAGCAAAGGCGAATATTCCCATTCGAGAGGATAAAGAAACTGACCATCAGCGAAAAAAAGTTGAAAAGATTGCATACGCCAACCAGGTAGCGCTGGAATATTTCCAGAAGCAACTGTTCAGCAGTAAATACCGGGACATTTTACAAAAGTACCTCATAGCAAAACGGGGAATACAGAAAGAAACAGTCGAAACATTTGCTCTCGGGCTGGCTGGTGAAGAATGGGAAGGGTTGATAACTTATGCAAAACCCAAGGGACTGAGTCCACAGGATCTCACTGAGTGCGGGTTGGCATCGTATTCGGAACGAGCCGGAAAATACTATGACCGTTTTCGGCAACGGTTAATGATTCCCATTTTTAACCTGAGCCAGAAACCGATAGCCTTTGGGGGACGCACTCTCAAAAAAGGGGAACCGGCAAAATATATTAATTCACCGGAAACGGCACTGTATCATAAGGGAAATATCCTCTATGGGTTGAACCTGTCGAAAGATGTCATCAAGCAGCAGAATGCCGCAATTATCGTGGAAGGCTATTTCGATGTCATTTCTCTCTGGCAGGCAGGAATCCAAAACGTCGTGGCATCATCGGGTACCGCTTTTACCCCGCAACAGGCTCGACTGCTGGCTCGGTTTGCTGATGAAGTGTTTCTGTTTTTCGATGCCGACTCGGCAGGTCGCACCGCCGCTATTCGCTCCGTGGATGTGCTATTCGATGCCGGACTGGAAGTGAAAGTTATCGTTGCTCCACAGGGTGAAGACCCCGACTCCATCGCCCGGGAGCATGGCGCGGAATATATCAACAAGCTTGTCGCCAATGCCATTGGGTATATTCAATTCCGGATACGAGATGTTGACCTCAAAACCACCGGTATTATCGGACGGGAAAAGCTTGTCAAAGAATTAGGCGGACTGGGTAACAAGATACATGACCCCACCCGTCGCAGCTTGTTCCACTCCGAGGCTGCTCGCGCTTTAGAAGTTGATGTACAGTTGCTCCAGAATATCACGACAACAGAACGTACCGTTTCTCCGACAACAACACCGCCACCGAAAAAGAAATATGATCCGGTCGAACATGATTTGCTCTCATTGTTGTTTAACAATCCCGGTATTATTGATGAGACGTTCGAGAAAATCGCTCCTGATGATTTTACCTCGCCGGAGCTTTCACGACTCTATGCGGCAATGGCGCAACAGTATCGTTCGACAAGTGTAATCGATGCCGGAGGACTCATTGATAAAGCCGAGGATAATAACTTTGTTTCGATTGTTACAGCTATTGCTTCCAAAGAGTGGGACAGCACGATTATTGATAGCGAAGCGAAAAAAATGCTGGAGCAGTTTATCACCGAAAAACAAAAACGAATCCGTCTGAAACTCCGTAAGCAACTGGAAGAAGCGGAAGCAAAGGGCGACAAAGAAGAAGCGGAGCGTATTATCAGGGAATTGAAAAGTTACGGGTTATAAATGTTACGGAAACTCGAAATACAAAATATCGCGCTTATCAAGCAGGCATCACTTGACTTCGACACCGGATTAACTGTCCTCACCGGAGAAACAGGAGCGGGTAAATCGGTTATTGTGACTGCTCTTTCACTCGCGCTCGGTGGACGAAGCGACAAAGCCTATATTCGTCATGGCGCGCAATCTGCCAGTGTCATTGCAGAGTTTGACGAGTTCGTCGTTTCTCGTGAAATACGTACCACCAATACCGGTAAAGTTAACATAAACAACACGTCCACTACGCTGGCAAATCTCCGTGAACAAACCGAGCCCTTAGCCCAGATACTCGGACAACATGCCGGTCAACAGTTGATGAACGAGGAGAATCACCTGCAGTTCCTTGACCAGTTTGCCGGATTGGTAAACAGGCGGGAAAAAGTTGAGGAAAGTTTTCTCAAGTGGAAACAGGTGGCGGATGAACTAAAGCGTTTCCATACAAAACGTGAACAGCTTACACAAGAACGTGAGCTGCTGCTGTTTCAAAAAGATGAGATAGAAAAAGCCAACCTGCGTGTAGGCGAAGAAGAAGAGCTATTAACAGAAAAGCGACTGCTCGATTCGGCACAAAGCCTGATGATGTCAGCGGCGACCATAGCGGATATTCTTGGCGGCGAGAACAACAATGCTCTTGATCTTATCAACCTGACACGCAGCGAACTGGAAAAGATGGCGGCGGTCGATTCATCTCTTGCTACACGGGTAACGGAAATCACCGACATATCATTCCAGCTTGAAGAACTTCGACGTACGATAGAAGAATATGGCGCCTCGATACAAGACGACCCGGTCAGGCTCGAAGAGATTAACCTCCGGCTGGATGAAATCTACAAGCTCAAGAAAAAATATGGCGGTTCCGAAGAAGCGGTATTATCTGCTCTAAATACGATTACTGAAAAACTTCAACATAATCCAGATGTTGACGAAGTAATTGAACAGTTGACCGCCAAAGAAGAACAATGTCGTAAAGAATACGAAGCTCATGCCATAGCCCTCAGCAACGCCCGACAAAAAGCAGCCCGGAAACTGGATACACATGTCATCAATGAACTGAAGGACCTGGCAATTGATGGTGCTCAATTCAAGTGTGAGCTTATATATGAGGAAGCTCCTGACGGTATTATAGTCAATGGCAGGGCTGTCAAACCATTTCCGTACGGACTGGAGAGCGCCCGTTTCCTGTTCTCTGCAAATCCGGGAGAACCAATGAAATCGCTGGTGAAAACTGCATCAGGTGGAGAATTGTCACGGGTACTGCTGGCGCTCAAATCTGCGGAGTTGACAGAAAGTACCTACCACAGGAAACCCAATACGAAGAAAAAGAGAACTGCATCATCTTTGCCATTACTTGTTTTTGACGAAGTCGATGCAGGTATTGGCGGCAGAACAGCTATCGAGGTTGGAAAAAAGCTCAAGAAGCTGTCAAAAACCTGTCAAGTGATTGTTATCACGCACTTACATCAAATCGCCCGCCTTGCAGACAGTCATTTCATCGCAGAAAAAACAACCGACAACCAAAAAAGAACGGTCATAACTGTCAGGAGATTACAACCCGACGAAATCCCCGATGAGCTTGAACGAATGGTAGGGATGCCGGAATGTATTCCATGAGATTGCATTCTATTGATGAAAATATCCTATTCATTACCCATACTTTTTCCAATTAAAAACCGGCAATAAGTCCTATCCCACCATCTTTTTTATTGCTCCTCGTAGTATGGAACCTATTTTATCTCTATGGTGACCATACGGCGTTTTATCGAGAAATTGTCTCACCGGTTCAACTGGATAGTTCCACTTTGTATTGTTGCGGCAGCTTTTATTATCCGCTTGATGTACCTCAACCAGGTAAGTGACATTCCCACATTTGACCATCCCATCATGGATGAACACTATCATGTGCAACTGGTTGAACAGATATTGAATAACACACTTCCCCAAGAACCTTTTTTCCGCGCCCCTCTCTACCCATATACACTGGCACTGTTGTTCACCCTGACCGGCAAATCTTTTTACTGGTCACGATTTATACAAATTATTATCGCCTCTCTTCTGCCGCTGCTGATTTATGGTATCGGACTTCGTCTGTTCAACCGCTCGATAGCATTCTGGTCGGCAGTAACCGCCGTTTTCTATCCCACATTTTTATATTACGATACTTCCCTGCTGATAACGTCCCTGATGACGGTTTTAACGACTTTGCTTTTGCTCCTCCTCTATCGCTGTCAAGACAACCCCACTCGAACAGTCAATTTTATCATGGCAGGTTTACTTCTTGGAGTAGCCGGGTTGGCACGACCGAATATTCTTTTGTTCGGACCGGCGTTGTTTATCTGGATATGGCTGGTTATTAAACCTCACATCGGATTCAAACCAGCAATTATCCGTTTTGCCCTGATTGGATTCAGCACGTTGTTTGTTATCCTGCCAACCACCCTTCGCAATTATGTCGTCAGCCATGACCCGGTATTTATCGCTTGGCAGGGTGGGTTCAATTTCTTTCTCGGCAATAACCGTCAGGCATCTGGGTGGTCCGCTACCGCTCCGGGAATAGACCAAACCTGGCAGGGTGGATACCTTCAGGCAATCGCCATAGCCGAACAAGCCGCAGGGCACCGGCTTAAACGGTCAGAAATATCTGATTTCTGGTATGATAAAGCATGGGAGGAAATAGCCGCCGATCCCGGTCACTTTGTTGCTTTGCAATTGAGAAAACTCCGTCTGTTTTTGAATGGGTATGAAATCCCGAACAACCAGGATATCTACCTTGTTCGACAATTTGCTCCTATAATCAAACCCCTCCTGTTTACCGGTGTAGTCTATTTCCCTTTTGGGATTCTTATTCCCCTTGCTGTATTGGGGCTGGTATTATCATTACGAAAATGGCGCTTCTATCTTCTACTGTACCTGTTGCTTGGGTCATACATTATATCACTGCAGCTTTTCTTTGTGTGCGCTCGTTACCGACAACCGCTTATCCCGGTATTGATATTACTGGCGGTATTTGCCATTGTCAGGCTGATTCGATATTTCCGTCAACGCAACTACCGTACTGCTTCGGTATGCCTGCTACTTATCGGTCTGGTAATGGTTGAGAGCAACCATGATATGCTTCTTCTCGACCCGGCTCGTATTAAAGCAGAGAACCATTTGCTATTGGGGAATGCGTATCTCGAACAGGGACAAACTGTTCGAGCAGAAAAAGAGTTTCGTAAAGCAATAACAGTCGATACCACGTTTGCGCAGGGGTATAACAATCTGGGGATGCTGCTGGCTAAGAGGAAAAGTTATTTTGAAGCGATATCCCTTTTTCAAAAAGCAATTTCGATTGATCCGGAGACTGTGGAGTCGTTTTTCAACCTTGCCACTGTCTATCTTGAAAAGCAGGATATCAACTCCGCCCTTGAAGTACTTAAACAAGCCCGGCGATTTCATCCATACAATGATTATGTCTATCTCAAGCTGGGATTGACATATTACGAAGTGGGGAAAATTGCCGATGCCAAAGAAGCTATACAACAATGTTTACGGCTCAATCCCGATAACAATGTCGCCCGGGAAGTTTATCAGCAAATTATTACAGCTGAGCAAGACTCCCTCTCAACCCAATAATGATATTTTTTCAGAATATTCAGCAGTATGAAACGTCAGGATTCATTGCTAAAAATATGTCGGCAACACAACAGCAATGACTAATCCCAACCCGGTAAAGATAATAAAAGCAAAGAGCGCCGATTCAAGAGCCATTCGTCGTGGTGTTTTTATATCCTTGTAATGACGGGAATATTCCTCGTAAGAAATAAGATATGCCATCAACCCTGAGAACACTCCGAACAGGCATCCGATAAACAACAATACGATTCGTTCTCTTTGCACAAACTCACACCATATTAAAGACTAATAATCAAATGTCTTATATATGGGTTATACAAGTTAACGACAAAGAAAAACAGGAAAATCTATTTCCGCAATGTAGCCATAAGCCGCCGGGGAGACAATAACAGGTCGAAGGCATCATTTATATGAGAAACAACAACGGTTGCCACAGTGATAAGCTCCCCCGATGTTCCTTCCTTGCCCAGAATGGCAATCCCGAGTTTTGCAGCTTTGAGCATCGGAATATCATTATCCCCATTCCCAATCGCTGCCACCACCTCGGCAGGTACCGACTCCACAAATGTCCGCTTCTCCATACCGTTGTTGACAATATGCACCGTCACCGGTAATTCCTTGAATGTTTGGCGAACAGTTCCAAAGGTGTCAGCCGTAAGCACGACAACCGAGATATGTTTCGCCAATCTTTTGAGTCGAACTGCGACACCACGAATAAGTTTGCCGTCAACTGCCAGGGTCCCGTTGAAATCAAAAACAACCCGCTTGATCCGTAGTGGTTTTCTCCAACCGGGGATTGTTACCTCAATACCGGGAACGGTGGTGTTGTTTTTTGACATAACAGCCCGCTATGCTCATCGGTAATACGGATTTTCTCCGGCAGCATGGTCCGTGGCATCAAGCACTTCTGTCACTTCCGGCAAAACATTACGAATTGCCCGTTCTATTCCCTGCTTGAGTGTCGCATTTGCCGATGCACACCCCTGGCATCCGCCACCAAGCCGGACATATACTTTCGAGCCCTCCACGTTGACAAGCTCCACCCAGCCACCATGCGAACTGATAGCCGGGTTTATTTCGTTGGCAAACAACGTTTCAATAGTCTTTCTGATTTTTTCCTCCGATGGGGTTTTCTTATCGACATCATCAGCAATCAATTTCTCCCCGGAGGTAATCTTCTCACGGATAACCGGTCCAATTTTTTTCCCCAGTTCCTGCCATGAATCCGGGATTGATTTGGCTATCGTCAGGGTATTGCCGGAAACCATTATCTCACTAATACCGTCAATAGCAAACAACGCTTCCAGCAAAGGCGAACCCTCCGCCATCTCCCGGGTCCGGCAATTAAATGTGCCTTCAGGATAAATAGGATGGTTTACGATAAACCGGCACACGTGAGGTTCAAGCGTCGGTTCAGCAGTTATCGCTATCTCATTATTTGTCTTAGACATACATCACACGCTACACGCTAAAGGATTCTTGTTTCCCAGCACTTTCCTTCAGGCAGCTTTCGCACTCACAAAGCTTGCGCAACCGCTCATAAGTGAAAATACCGGTATCATGTCCGTCGGAAAAGGCAATTTTCAACCCATACCGTCCAACGGTTTCAACATTCTTGATAGTAATATCAAGCGGGACTTTACTGGTATCCAAAATCTGCTGTCCGGTATCCTCATCAATACAGGCAGCACAGGGACAGTTGACCCGGAGATGGAAAGGGGTATGCCGACCGGAATGTCCATCAGACCATTTAATCTGTAACTCACCACTTTCCAATACGTTCATACTCTTCGGTTCAAGCAAGCCATCACCGCTGGTGAGCTTTTGTATCTGTTTGAGGACCTCATCGGCAACTGCCTCAACCGCTTTAGCAGCCGGTGAATCCTGTGACTGTACCAGTACCGGAGTGCCGTCATCACCACTGACCATGATTTCCGGGTCAAGCGGGAGCGAACCTAAAAACGGTACGCCAAACTCTTCCGCCATGCTCTTTCCCCCACCCTCTTTGAAAATCGCGGTTTGTTTACCACAATGAGCACAGAGAAACCCGCTCATGTTTTCAATTACCCCAATCACCGGTACGTTGACCTGCTGGAACATCTTGACCCCTTTACGGGTGACACTCAAGGCGACATTTTGCGGTGTAGTAACAATCACCGCTCCGGTCAATGATGCCTGCTGAGCCAAAGTAATTTGCACATCACCGGTTCCCGGTGGAAGATCTATCAACAGGTAATCAAGCTCACCCCACATCACCGAGCCGAGGAACTGGTGGATAACCTTTGTTGCCATCGGTGCCCGCCAGATAACCGGAGCATCATTACCAAGCAGCAATCCCATTGAAATAAACTGCACCCCATGCCGGGTAACCGGCACAATGTAATCTTCGCCAACTTTCGGCTGGTCATTTTGAGAGCCGAGCATTCCCGGCTGACTGGGACCATAAATATCGGCATCCATAAGCCCTACTTTGGCACCGGTCATTTGCAATGCCACAGCAAGGTTGGTCGAGACAGTAGATTTACCTACCCCTCCTTTGCCACTGGCAACAGCGATGATATGTTTTATACCCGAAATACCGGGTTGTTTTTGCTGAGTCATTGTTATCTCTCCATGTATTTGTCCTGTCAGCCTAAAGCAGACAGGTTTGTTTTTACCATATCTACAAAGCTCCCGACTTTCTCTTATGTACATAGTCAAGAGATGTTATATACGTAAACAAAGATAAGTACTGGTTGTTCATTTTTCTCTGCGAAAAGTGTGCTGCCCTACTGGGTATCTTCTGGTTCGGTCAGCTCTTTTTTCTTTTTTTCCCTTTTACCGGTTAAACGGACCACAATAATTGAAATTTCATACAGTAAATATAAAGGTACTGCCAGCAGGCACTGGGTAAAGACATCAGGAGGAGTAATGATTGCCCCCACCACCAGGATAACCACAATGGCATACCGTCGCCACGATGCCAGGCTGCGTGAGCTGATTACTCCCATCTTGCCAAGGAAATACGCTATTATCGGCAGTTGAAAACCGGCACCGAAAGCAATCAGGAGCATCCCGACAAAGCTGATATAACTTCCAATAGTAATCGTATTGACAACCATATCACCGGAGAAACCGATAAGAAACTTGAATGCAATCGGAAGTACCACAATAAAACAGAATGTCGCGCCAATGATAAAAAGAATGGTCGATATCGTTACTAGGGGTAAGATAGTTGCTTTTTCCTGCTGATATAACCCCGGTGAGATAAACGCCCAAAGCTGGTAAAAGACAAATGGCAACGACGCCACCACTCCCGTAATCAGGGACATTTTCAGGTAGGCATAAAACGTACCGGTAACTTTGATATTATACAACTGCTGATCACCGAGGGGAATCCGGATAAGCTTCATCAGTTCATCGGAGAAGTAGAGCGCCACTCCCGCCATGACAATAATAATCAGAATCGACTTCAACAGGCGGCGACGCAGCTCCTCCAAATGATCAAGAAACGGCATCGAGGCTTCCGGTGCAGGCTGTGTGTTTGATTCGTCAGTCATAATGAGTGGAAATTGGTCAGGTTAAAGCAAAAAGTCAACGTGATTTTAATAATACCGAACAGTTTACAGGAAATACCCATTTAGAGTGGAGTGCTGAAAAAGTTCGAAATTTTATTGAAGGTTATATTTTATATTATCCCCGTTCTTTCTTTGTCACCCCTGCGAAAGGGAGTGTTGAAAAAGTTATTTTGTGGGTGTCATGCTTCGACTCCGCTCAGCATGACTTTTTGAATGACAACAATTTTCAAGTCACCCTGAGCGGAGTCGAAAGGTAACTGAAAAATATATTGCGGTTTTTCAACACACACCAAGGGATGCACCACCCTACCTATATTCATGCTCCTGATGAAACATAATTTACTTAACGCTTATATGGAATGGTTCGATAAACCAGTTTTGTAGGTCGGTGTTCCGAATGAGCGAAGCGAATGAGAAACCCGACATATACCTGACCCGCCTAAAACGACAACACACTATTCCAGCAGTTTCTTAATCTCTTTCAAAAACTCCGCCGTATCCTGGAACTTACGATATACTGAGGCAAAGCGGACATAGGCGATATCATCCACCGCTCGCAGTCGGGTCATTACCAGCTCGCCGATTTGCTCGCTTTTTATTTCATTTTTCCCACGACTGCTGATTTCCGCTTCGATTTCATCGACCATCGCTTTTATCTGTTCACTGGAGACCGGTAGTTTGTTACAGGCGAGCTTGATACCATGTTCTATTTTCGTCCGGTCAAACCGTTCACGGCGACCATCGGATTTGAGTACGGTTAGTTGTTGATGTTCGATATACTCATAGGTGGTAAACCGATGTTTACATTGCAGACATTCCCGCCGACGCCGGACTGCCCGCCCATCCTGCGACGGGCGGCTATCAACAACCTTATCTTCTTCATGTCCACACTGCGGGCATTTCATAATGTAGTACTACTCCCCTACCCCTCTGTCTCCTTTTTTACCCAGTCAATATAATCGGACAGACCTTCGGCAAGAGGAAGCGCAATGATTTCCGGGACATCGTAGGGATGGTTTTCCAGAACCCAGTTACGCATTTTCTCGAATTTCTGGTGAGTTGTTTTGACAATCAATAACGATTCTTTTTCCTGCTCAACCTTATCATCCCACCAGAAATATGACTCGATTTGCGGAACGATATTCACACATGCCGCCATACGGTTGGTCACCAACCCCTTGGCAAGCGTGTTTGCCTCATCACGAGGAACCGATATAAAAACGACCCGAATATTTTCCACTATTTATTAACCTCCCGCCCCAATTGTTTTTCTACTGATTTTATTTTTCCGGTCAGGCGATTTTTCACCCCCTTTCGGTCATCCATAGTCAACGCCATGTAAATACGTTCGTGTCCCCTGCGACGAAGCATCCGGCGCGCCTTATTAAGTACCGCCATTACTGTCTCCCAGTCGCCTTCGATTATCGTTGACATAGCGGTCAATTTATACGGCAACCCGGATTTATCAATAATATCAATCACCCTGGCAACATCCTCGGAAACCGAGGCGCTCCCTTTACTGGTTGGGAACATGGAAACCTGAAATAACATACCCACCTCCGTATGTTGAACCGTTATTACCTTTCTATGCTTTTCTCAGCATATAGCCGGAAGATAATACTCCGAGTGAAAATAGTATATCTTATATTTCAATTTATACTATTTTTTATTGGAATTGTTTACCTACACTCTTGTGAAATAAACACATATAGAAGTAATAGGGATGATGTAATACTTTTGACTATATCAGCTTTTAGTATGTTTTGTTTTCTGACGGTGGCTGTTGAGACCTATTTCGTCCCCCTCTTTCATCTCCAGTGTGGCGATTTCCTTGTTAAACTGTTCACGCTGACGTTCTTTGAGTTTTTCGTAGGTTTTCCGTTCTTTCACCGCCTGTATCAGCAGGTCGCGTTTTTCGCTTTCTGTTTTTTGCAACCCCCGGAGGAGTTCCCGGTTATTAAGTGTATCACCTTTCAGTTTAAGTAAATATCGGGAATATACCAGCAACTCGGCAACGGAAAGCCTGTCGCTTTGTTTTTCGCGTTTACCGTTCAGCACCTGTTTGTGAGCCTGCTCGATTTGTTTTATTTCCTGCTTTTGTTTCAACACCCGCTGACGGACTTTTGCCAGGTCTTTTTGTTTTTCCCTCTCGATATGCTGCTTTACTTTTAAGAGGGCTTCTAATCTGTATTTAAACTTTTTCATCTTCCGGGCTCTTCGTGTCGTTCAGTATTGCTTTTAACTGCTTCACAGCTTCCTCGTGATCCGCCAGTTCATTGATACCCTGTCGGAAGAACGCATCGAGGTGTGACATTTTATCAATAGCGGTATCAATTTTCGGATTTGAGCCACGGACATACGCTCCCAGGTTTATCAAGTCCTCGGCATCCCGATAGATGGAATACAATTCCCGCACTTGTCCTGCGAACCTGATTTCCTCCTCAGTGGCGACTTCTTTCATCAATCGGCTTATCGAATCGAGAATATCTATTGCCGGGTAATGATTACGTGCTGCCAGCTTACGAGAAAGGGACACATGCCCGTCAAGAATGGAACGGACGGCATCGGAAATCGGCTCGTTGAAATCATCACCTTCCACCAGCACCGTGTATAAGCCGGTCAATGACCCCCGCTCCGTGTTTCCGGCACGCTCTAAAAGTCCGGGCAGCAGGGTAAAGACAGAGGGAGTATATCCTTTCGTGGTCGGCGGCTCTCCAATAGCGATTCCAATTTCCCGCTGTGCCATAGCGATGCGAGTCAGAGAATCCATCATCAAGAGAACGCTTTTTCCCTGATCACGAAAATATTCAGCAATCGCAGTGGCAACCATCGCACCTTTAATTCTTATCAAGGGTGGCTGGTCGGAAGTTACCGCCACTACAACCGAACGTGCCATGCCTTCCTTGCCAAGGTCAGCCTCGATAAACTCACGAACTTCCCTGCCCCGCTCACCGACCAACGCCACAACGTTGACATCAGCTGATGTACCACGAGCCATCATGCCGAGCAAGACCGATTTTCCCACTCCTGATCCGGCAAAAATCCCCATACGCTGCCCTTTTCCAAGGGTAGTGGTAATATCTATGGCTTTAATGCCGGTACGGAGCGGTTCTGTTATTCGTTTTCGCTTAAGTGCCGGGATAGGCTCACTGTTAACCGACCGAGTAATGTTGGTCAGCAGTGGTTGCTTGCCGTCGATTGGCTGCCCCAAGCCGCCAAGAACTCTGCCAATCAGTTCGGGACCAACAGGGATACGCAGTTTATCGGCGGTAGAAGTAACAATTGCTCCCGGGGTAATACCGGTTACCGGTCCCAGGGGCATAAGCAGGATACGGTCATCACGAAACCCGACAACCTCCGCTTTAATTTTACTGCCGTTATCACGATTTTCGATGGTACAAAGCCGCCCGATTGATACCGCCGGTCCTGCAGACTCGATAACCAACCCGACAACCTGTGTTACCTTGCCATAATGCTTGATGGTCATCGCAGAGTTGATACGTTGCTTATATATATCATAGGCAACGTAGCTCATGGCTCCTCCTCACCGGAAAGCATAACATCCCTGATGACCTCAAACTGTGATTCAAGGCGGGCATCAATATCGCCGGTAGGGGTTTCGATAAAACAACCGCCATACCGTACACGAGGGTCAGGTACAATCGCAATATCTTTTATTGATGACGACCGTGTAAGAAACGTATTGATATGTTGTTCTACAATCGGGAGGTGATCAGGATGAACATGTATTTTCAACTGCGAGCGGTCCAAAAGAGTGTCAATAACACCAGAGATGATGTTCACGGTAATCTCCGGGTCCAACCTGACAGCATCAAAGGTCACTTTTTTACTTATTTCAATGGTAAGCTCTAAAATCTTTTGCCGGGCTTCCTCCAGTAACTGTTGTCGCTGTTTTATTGCATCGCTGATGGCTTTTTCAAACTGCTGGATAACTTCCTTTGCGCGAGCCAACCCCTGCGCCAACCCGGCTTCCTGTCCATCCTTAAACCCATTTTGATACGCAGCCTGTTTTGCCTGATTCAGGACCTGTTCAATTTTGAATATTTCTTCGATAGGAACAAACTTCGCCCCATCGGCATCAGTGGTAACAGTAACAAACTGAAACAACTCTCCCAGTGTTTTTTCGGCTTTTTCCTGTCGTTCGCGGTCAAGATGTCGTTCACCGACAAAGACAGTGGGAGCATCTATCGGTTGTCGGATAATTTTAGACGATGACATCATCTTTTCCACCCCGACCGGCGATAATTATCTGTCCTTCCTCTTCAAGACGGCGGACATTTTCAACGATTCTGCCCTGGGCAGCCTCCACATCGGATAAGCGAGTTGGACCCATGAATTCCATTTCCTCGCGAATCATTACCGCAACACGTTCCGAAACATTGGCAAATATCTTCGCTTTGACATCCTCGCTGGCAGCTTTCAAGGCGATAGCAAGATCCTTGGTCTCGACTTCTTTCAGCAGACGCTGAACAGAACGGTCATCAAGAAGTACAATATCGTCAAAGACAAACATCATATTTTTCACTTCCGCTGCTAATTCAGGGTCTTCCGCCTCAAGCGACTGTAAGATATTTTTCTCGGCAGTACTGTCAGTCAGGTTCAATATTTCAGCAATGGCTTTGGCACCACCGGATGTTGACATGGCACTGCTTGCCGAGTTCTCAAAATGCCCGGATAAAGTCTGTTCAATTTCATGAATAATTTCAGGAGCAATTTTTTCCATCGTTGCTATCCGAAGAGAAACCTCCGCCTGTAATTCAGGGGTCAATTCCGATAACACCGAAGCTGCATGTTGCGGGGAAAGCTGTGTGAGAATAAGTGAAATAGTCTGAGGATGTTCGTTTTGTAAAAAACTGGTCAATTGCTTGGGGTCAATATCTTTCAAAAGAGAAAAACCGGTTGATTGTAACGAAGATTCCAACCTGCTCATAATCTCGTGAGCCTTAGCACTCCCTACTGCTTTTTCAAGTATCTGTTGCGCAAAGTCAATACCACCCTGGGTGATATACTGCCGCGCCATGAAAATCTGGTAACACTCTTCAATGACTTTCTCTTCAACTTCATGAGGAACATCACGAAGGTTGGCTATTTCAATGGTTATCTTCTCAAGGTCCTGTTCCGGTAACCCTTTTAACACATGAGCCGAAACTTCCGGACCAAATGCAACCAGTGCTACTGCCGCTTTTTGCAGCGGTGTCATTTCCTCGTACGTTAAAGCCATACTTAATCAACCATCATTGTTCTAATCACTTTTGCAATTTCTTCAGGTTGCCCTTTGGCCGCTTCCTGCATTTCATCAACAAGTCGTGGCTTTCGTTTTTCAGGCATAACACGTTTTACCGGCGGTGCTTCTTCTGTTTCAGCACCTTCCATGGTAACCGGGGCTACCGTGGCTTGTTGTGGGGGGACAGCAGGCGGCATCAGCTTTCCTATCGCAGCAAACAACTTCTTGGCTTTTTTCTTGAAGTAAAGGAAGAGGAATGCCAGAAGGAGAAAATAGCCCACTTTACGAGCGATTTCCATGTAAAAATCACGAGTATAAAAATCATCGAGAACTTTTCTGTCATCTTCGAGATCCTTCCTGTCAAACGGAAGGTTGACCATCTCTATCTGGTCATTTCGTTGCGGGTCAAATCCTACGGCGTTCTTCACAATAGCCGCCAGACGGTCAAGATCCTCCTGTGAACGAGGTTGATAGGTCATCTCGGTCGTCTTTCCGTCAGCACCTTCAACCGGTGTATATACTCCGTCAACCAGTACCGCAACCGACAGACGGTTGATTGTCCCTACCGCACCTATGATATGTTCCACCGTTTTATTTAACTCGTAATTCGTGATAACCGTCTCGCTGCTTTCTTCCTGCTGACTCTCGCTGGTCTCGTTTGCTTTATCACTATTGGTATTGGATGTTTTGGTTCGTTCTTCACTGCGAATTGAAGGGGAGTTGGGGTCATAGAGTTCTGATGTTTTTTCCTGCTGTTGGAAATTGAGGTCGGCAGTTACCCTGATAACTGATTTCCCCACTCCAAGCACACCATCAAGCATGGACTGTGCTTTGTGTTCAAGATATGCTTCCACTTGTTTTCGAACATCGAGCTGGGTAGCGGTAAGCCCGGCAACAACCTCATGTTCCTGTCCGGAAGAAAGCAGGTTTCCATCATAATCAATAATGGCTATATTTTCGGGCTTCAAGCCTTCAACCGACGATGCCACTAAATGTGATATTCCGTTAATCTGTTGTTTTGTCAGTCCCCCGCCTTTCAATTTCAACACAACCGATGCCGTGGCTTCTTTTTTATCCTCTTTGAACAATCGGTCCCGTGGCATGACGATATGTACCCGGGCAGCTTGCACCTCGGACAGTTGCATTATCGTTCGAACGAGCTCACCTTCAAGAGCACGCCGAAAGTTCAAATTTTGCAGAAAGTCGGTCATTCCGAGATTATTCTTATCAAAAATGGAGTACCCGATATTTCCGTTGCGGGGAAGCCCTTGCGATGCCAACGAGATACGCGTTTTATAGACTTCACTGGATGGTACAAGAATTGTTCGCCCGCCATCAGAGAGCTGATACGGTATCTTGTTATCGTTCAAATAGGCAACAACCTCCCCCGCTTCGCTTTCATCGAGATCCGAATAGAGCTGAGCGTAGGAGATAGTGTTCACCCATCCGACAAGAAGGAAAATTCCGACCACTGTCCCGGCAATAATGCCCAAAAGCATCATGACCTGGCTTGCCGTCATACGGCTGACCCAGTTCATGAAGTTTTCGAAAAAATGTTTTAGTCGCTCCATTATCAATCCTATGTTGTATCAATGACCATCCATGGTCTCTGCAACTATATTTCTATAACGGCATACGAATCAAATCCGAATATGCATTCACGAGCTTGTTTCGTATTTCCAACAGTAACTCCATCGCCAACCCGGCTTCTTCCGCTTTTACCATTACCTGGTGCAGTTCTACCGGTTCTCCATTGAGAAATGCCTGCTGCAATTCAGCCGACTCGTGTTGAACCTCATTCACATTCTTGACGAGGTTCGACAGCAACTCGGTAAAATCGGCTGATGATTTATCTTCCGGTTTTGCCATTCCCTCTTTGGAAGGATTGGCTATTTCCAGCAGCCCCGGAATTACCCGATTTATTGGAACAAGCGTATCAGACATACTTACACCTTTACATCGACAATTCGCCCGATAGTCTCACTTTCGTCACTATCAGCACTGCTGCGAAGGGCGTGTCCAAAACGACCATTGTCACTAAACCGGCTAAACAGTAAGTCCAGCGCTGCTTTTTCTTCCGGCGTTAGAAATTCGGCATAACTTTTCCCCGGTGCTTTTACCGCCAGGGCAGAATGTGCTTCCGGTTCTTGCGGTGCTATATGTAACGGTACATCTTTCGGCTCCGCCGATTTCTCTTTATGCAAAGGAGCGGTGTTTTGCTCCTGCCGGGCAAGTTGCTGGTATGCTTGTACTCCTACCGGATTAATCTTCATATCTTATTCCCCAGTCATTATATATCGAGTGCATTTTTTGCCATTTCTTTCGCTGACGATATCGCTATCGTATTTGCTTCATACGCCCGCGATGCAGCCATCATATCCACCATTTCATCAACTATTTCGATATCAGGCATCTTCACATACCCTTCTTCATCAGCATCCGGATGTGTCGGATCATATACCAACCGGTAGCTGTCAGGCGGATCGACAACCTCATTTGAAGTCACGGCTGGAATTTCAATTCCTTTTTTCATTGAGAGAGATACGCCTTGAAGATGACGCGGATTCGTCCTGCGTAAACTTGCTCCGGCTTTTTTCATTATAGTGCTGAACGAAGTATTTGCCTTGTCTTCCTTGACAACGACTCGTTCACGGCGATAGGGTCCACCCTCCGGTGTTTCGGTTGTCTCTACATTGGCAAGGTTCTTTGCCGCTATGTTCATCTTAGCACGTTGTACCGATAATCCCTGTGATGCTATTTGAATTGCACTGAGAATACCTGACATTATTTCCCTCTACTTACTGGTAATGACATTTCTCAAACCCTGAAATTTTCGTTGCAGCAACCGGGCAGCAACGGTGAACTGAAGCTCGTTCTGTGCCATATTTGATACTTCCTTGTCAATATCAACGGCATTCAGACTGCCCTCAACCGGTTTTGCCTGTTCTATTTTAGGATTTCGTTTTTGACTGGCGCCCAATGGCAGATGTGCCGGATGTGTTTCCACCCCGGATAAATGTGAACTGGTGTTGGTAATCCTCGAAAACTCTTCCTGAAAATTAATGTCACGGCTACGGTATCCGGGAGTCGACACATTAGCGATATTACCACTAATCAGTTTATGACGAAACCCGGTTAAATCCAGATATGCCTCGAACTTCGGGACACCAACATTCGTAAACAAAAAATTTGTAAGTTTATTCGGCATTTTTCATACAATCCTATATTTCATCGCCATCCTGAAAAGCAAGCAACGTGCCACAATACGAATACAATACGTAAGGCATTGTAATACAACGACATATGACACAGCGAGTGATTTTCGAAAACGTAATGATTATTATTTCAGGGAAAGATTTTCCGGTTTTATGAGAAGAGATTACTTACTGGAAGCCAAGTAGTACAGTTGTGATGTCGGCTCTTTCATAGAAAGCTCCATCGTGAGCACCAAAATGTCAACCCTTCTGTTGGCTGCCCGGTTTTCTATCGAATTGTTAGGTTTGATTGGTCGGAACTCACCATATCCCAGCGCAGAAATACGATCAGGAGGAAACCCGTGTTCATTGACAAAATACCGGACAACTTCGGTTGCCCGAGCAGTGGACAGCTCCCAGTTTGATGGGAACAACTTTGTATTGATGGGACGATCGTCGGTATGACCTTCAATGCGAATATGGTTTGGAATATCGGCAATCTGTTCATACACAAGGTCCAGGACCTGTTTTGATTTCGGCAATAGTATAGCAGAGCCTTCGTTAAATAGTGCTCTGTCCAATATATGGATTATCAGCCCCCGTTCCGTCACCTCGGTACTGACTAAATCGCTTTTCTTAATAGCTTCGAACTTACTTTCAATTTTTTTCTGCAACATCCGCAGGTTACCCAGTTTCAACACTCCATGACCGGTTGTTTTCGGCTGCTGGTTGTCATAGTTGTAAATACTTTCACCACCCTGTAAAATACCATGCAGCGCATCAGCCATCTCGCCAAATTTCTTGGCATCGAGTTGTGACATGGAATACATCACGATAAAAAATGCCAGTAACAACGTAATGAGATCAGCATAGGTAAGAAGCCATCGCTCCCTATTATCAACTTCTTCAACTTGTTTTCTCACCCGTCGCATGGTATCAATCATCCTCGTGGAAACGATGATGCGGAGCGATAAACGACAGTAAGCGCGTGCGGATATAGCGGGGATTTTCACCGGATTGCAACGCCAGTACCCCTTCGGTTATCAATTCCAGGTGCGCCATCTCTTCTTCATGCCGTAAACGAAGTTTATCTGAAATGGGCAGGAAAAACAAGTTGGCAGTACCGACCCCCCATAGTGTGGCAATAAATGCCGCGGCAATATGGGCAGCCATCCGGGAAGCATCAGAAGTGTTGCTTAACGTATGGATAAGACCTAACACTGTACCGAGAATTCCCATTGTCGGAGCAAATCCGCCCGCCTTTTGAAAAAAGATAATCCCGTGTTTATGTCGTTCCTCGGTATATACCATTTCCGTTTCAAGGATTTCCCGCAAGGCTGCGGTATCGGTCCCGTCAATTACCAGGCGAATTGCTTTCCTCAGGAAATAGTGTTCGATTTCCTTCAGATCAGTCTCCAGCCCAAGAATACCTTCTTTCCGTGCTTTTTCGGCAAGGCGTACGATTCTGTCAATTGTTGCCGTTAATGGATATGACTTCGTCCAAAGTGCTACTTTGAAATAATGGGGAATCTGCTTTACCGTATCAATGGAAGTGGTAATCGTGGTAGCTCCCAACGTACCCCCCATAACAATAAGTATGGGAGCAGTGAGAAAAATTGCCTCGAACCTGCCACCCTCCATGAGGTATGAGCCGCCGACAGCACTGACGGCAACGATGATTCCCAAAAATGTAGCTATGTCCATTTGTTTATTTCATCTTGTTTTTTTGTGCTATGGACATTAAAAAGTTGGAAATCCTTTTTTCAAGTCACTTAAAAGTCCGCTTTTACGGATAGTATGACTTCAATAATTCCACTTCTTTAACACCCATATACGGTACACTCTTCCGTAGTAATTGTATCGGCAGAAACCGGCAAATGTGTAGTAATTCATATATTGTGCAAATATCTTTCTGAATTGATACTCAGCGCCCCCATTTTGAAACAGGAGTATAGAGCAATCCCCATAGTCATTTTTTATACATTTCCAACCAATCACAGTATGATATGCCATTCAATCCCTTAACCCATCTATTCATGTATCCGTTAATATAACAGGGAGAAAGGAAGTATTGTGCTTTACGATTACCCGCGCTACTATGAAATTGCATTTTCGTTTCGGGATATACCTGCCGAGGTTGAGTTCCTGCATACCTGTATTAATACATTCTCGGCTATACCGGTTCACAGGATACTTGAAATAGCCTGCGGTCCCGCTCCTCATACCGGGGAGTTGGCATCACGGGGGTATCAGTATATCGGTCTCGATATTAACCGAAATATGCTCACTTACGCCCATCACCGCTGGGATGGATTGGAACCGAAACCGACATTTCTCGAAGGAAACATGATATCATTTCAACTGAACCAAAAAGTTGATTTTGCTTTCGTGATGCTGGGTTCTCTTTACATAAACAGCTCGGAGGAACTAAACAGCCATTTTGATTCCATTGGACAAGTCCTGAAACCGGGCGGGTTGTATTTTCTTGACTGGTGCATACAGTTTTTGAATCCTCTGGATTATAAAGACCGGAATACCTTTTCTATCCAGAAAGACGGTATAACAATTAAATCAAAATTCGACATTCAACTGCTCGATCCGGCGAATCATATGTATGAAGAGACCTGGATAGTTGATGTCAACGACAAAGGGAAGCAAAAACATTTCGAGATGGTGGAAAAGAATAAATCTGTCTTACCAGAGGAATTTATGGAATTTATCAACAATCGAAATGATTTTGAATTTGTCGGATGGTGGCGAGACTGGGATCTTCACCAGCCGATTATCACGCCGGAACATATCACCCGCCCGGTAGCTCTTGTCCGCCGGACAGTTGGTTAGCTTCGCACCTGCTTCATTGCCTTTAACATCGGGACAAACCCTTCAATCATCACCACCGCCGTTTTATTAGGACCGGTGAGCTGTAAAAAGACATTTCCTTCGGGACCCTCCACAATTACTCCTATCAACCGGTACCATTCTTTTGGAATGGTTTTTCCTGATGTCGAATCATCGACAGGAAGATTATATGTCCCATATAAGGTCATCACATGGGCAGTCATTCCATCAATAGTCATATCATACATGATAGCTGCCGTACTAGGATCGCGCCCGTCGGGCATAGTCATCATATCAAACCAGCGTTCCCTGTATTCGGCAACACTGAGGGTTTCGCTCTTTTTCCCGTAGTAATAAATATTAACCACTGCCGAATCAGTATCATCCTCAAGCGGACCATAATAATACGTAAGCTTACGGGGGCAGTTGGAATCTATACGATGCCATTGTTTTGGAGGGGTAAAAATAACTCCCGCAAAAGTAACCGGCTCGGTATCAAAATCAAACTTCACTCCGGACTTTTGGTATTTATACGAACGGGTACTACCGTCGGGCATCTTGACAACAAAAGCGTCTTCCGTACCGGTAGTATCAGTTGTTGCTTTGTTTATTTCATCGGTCTTTGTATTTTTTGCAGGGGATGTTTTATCTTTACCGGAACACGATACCAGAGCCGTTAAGACACCAAACACAATCATCAGAAGTATAACACGGAATATCTGCCTTTTCATATCCTTACCCTTCATCATCCACAACTACCTACTACTGAACAATTTAGGTTATTATTATATGAATAGCAACAGTTAAAGTTTCAAATTTGCAGTATAGCCCTACCTGTCGGTTTTCTCTCCGGTCATTGCTTCAATTTCATCCAGGAGAGTTTGTTCCAGTTCTGCTTCCGACATGCGTTTGACAATCTCTCCTTTTTTAATCAGAATCCCTTTACCTTCTCCCCCGGCAATCCCCACATCTGCCGCCGCCGCTTCACCGGGACCATTCACCGCACATCCCATTACCGCCACTTTGAGGGGGGTTTTGATATTGCGTGTTTTTTTCTCGATTGATTCCGCCAACGGTATCATATCAATCTGGCACCGTCCGCACGTTGGACAGGCAATAACCTCGACGCCGTCATTTTTCAAAGCACAGGCAGTAAGAATCTGCTTTGCTACCCGTATTTCATGTATCGGGTCCGCTGACAAGGATACCCGGATAGTGTCACCGATTCCAGTTAAGAGAATTGCCCCGATACCAACCGATGATTTTACCGTTCCGGTATCAAGCGTACCGGCTTCGGTTATCCCCACATGCAGCGGGTATTCACAGTGTTGGGCAAGCAGGTGATATGCCCAGAAAGCGGTTTTTGTATTGGTTGACTTGACTGAGATAACGATATCGGTAAAGTCCATATCTTCCAAAACGGCAATCTCCCGCAGAGCAGCTTCGGCAAATGCTTCCGGGTCATCGTGACCATATTTTTCCAGTAAATCTTTCGGGAGAGAACCGGAATTGACCCCGATACGAATCGGCACTCCGGCATCTTTTGCCGCCTTGGTTACCTCGCGTACTTTCCACTCAGCACCGATATTGCCGGGATTGATACGTATTTTATCAAAACCGGCATCAATAGCTTTCAGCGCCAGTTTGTATTGAAAATGAATATCGGCAACAAGCGGCTTATCAATCTGCTGACGTATTTCTTTTAATCTATTGGCGGCATCATGGTTAAGAACCGAGAGCCGGACAATATCACAACCGGCATCAAATAACTGGTTTACCTGGGCAACGGTCGCCTGCACATCCCGGGTATCAGTTGTGGTCATCGACTGGATAGCAACCGGGAACCCGCCGCCGATAATAACATCACCGATTTTTACCGCTTTGCTCTTGCGTCGTTGGATTGGGTATTGTAGTTCCATTGTATTTAATCACACGTTATTATATTATACATCTTGACCTCTCACAAGAGGCTTGGTAGTTTACACAATTGTACGCAACGGTGCAACAGAAAGTTGGCATAGTTTGATCTGGTTAAAACGGCTTATTCCCATACTTCTTCTGGCTGCTGCGGTAACCGGTGGTGTCCGGTATCGTGACTACCGGAAACAACAGGAAATACAGACAGCCAAGAACAATGCTCGTATAGTTGCACACGTTTGGTTTGCCCAAACGAAGTTTCGCAATAACCCGGAACGGTTTATCAACTACCGCGATTCGATATTATCAGCGACAGGTTTTTCATCAAAAGAGATAGAAATGTACTTGAGTACGTACCGGGAAAAACCGGAACAATATTTAGAATTTACCAAATGGGTAGATTACTATGTTGATTCCCTTTGCAAACTTCAGGAGCAGTATTACAACAAAGAAAAACCGGATACTGTTTCAGGTAGCAGTTAACAGGTAGCTACATCTCCACGAGTATATTAAAAAAACCTCAATAAATAAAAAAAGACTTTCTTTGCTGTTTTTTGACTAAAGGAAGTTTCGTAGGTCGGTGTTCCGAATGAGCGAAACGGATGAGAAACCCGACATGTTGATAACTTATATTGTCGGGCTGCCCAACTTTCAACAACTATTATAAATAAAACACCGACTATGCGGACCTTGGGATTCATCATCCCAACCAATTATTATTCCCCTACTGAGTACTGATACCTGAGGTCACCGGTTCAGCCTGTTGTTGTGGGGCGATATCTTTTGTGCATCTTCGATATCCATAGAATATCATCAAAATACCAATCAATTCACCAAGGTACAGCATCTCCGTATGCCCCGCCCGGCTGAATGCTCCCCCGATACCGGGAAGAATTGCTCCTACGGCGATAAAACAATTACCAATAAACCTGTTGCGAAGGTTCGGCGCATTGCGCAACCGAAATGCAGATAACACCGCCCCACCCACAAGAAAGATAACAGCATAGGTATTGATAAACGGTGAAATGAGCCGGACCCATTTCCATACAATGACTTTCCCCTGAGGAAGATTTGCCTGGACCAGGCTATAATCAATGGGTGTGAGCAAAACGGCAATCGAACCGAAAAGCATGGCACTGACAAGAATGACAGAAAGAATATGAGCGGTACGTCTTTTCAACATCAGGTAAACCGTTCCCTGTGCCAGCGGCGCCCCACCCATGAGTGCCCCGACAATGTACCAGGTACGAAATAATATCTCATGCCACCCTGTCAAGGTGATGAGTGATTCAACCAGAGTCCCGATACCATAGGTGGTCACCCCGATAGCCCACCACAACAGATGATACCCTTTTGGTTTCCGGGCATATCGCCGATAGAGCTCGACGGCAAAATAAACTGAAAACAGGGTAGTCAATATTGGCAAATAATGCAAATCCATGATGTCACCTTTCAGTATTGAAAGGTACGGTAAAACATTTTTTGTAATGTTTTGTCATGGAATTGTCATAAAAAACGAGGAAAAACAAAATAATGAATTGCCGGGAATAACTACTCTCGCAGGAACAATTATGGATTCAATAATAATATATTGTCGCCAAAAAGGAAACATGTTATACTGCAAGCTATGGTTGTCAATCAACTATCAGGTAAATAATGGAGAAAACGAACTTGGGTATTCATAAACAGTTCAACACCATCAAGGTTGTATTCCTGCTTGTTGTCCTGATACATGTTCTCGGTACACTTTTCCCTTCTTACTTTACCTGGGGTGTTAACTATTGGAGTCTCGTCAGTCTTCCCATAGCTCTTATTGTTCTGGGGATAGCGATATTGTTGATAGTGTTACCTGTTGACACTGCCATATCGGCTTATCTTCATTCAATACATATTCGCGAGAGACAGTTTTTCCCGGTCATCGGGAAATCCCTCGTTGCGTTCCTTGTATCACTCATTTTGTTTTTTATTCTCTTTCTGTTTCGCTCCAGGGCTCATGTCTATGGAGACGGGTTTACTATTTTACGAAGCCTGACATCTGATTCCTCTCCCTGGTTTATTGCCCAGTTATACTTACAGCCATTGGCTGTAATTCTTCATCGTGGAGGGGTTGAATTTATGCATAACATATTTGGCTTGTCGCTGGAAACCGGCTTCGCAGTAATTAATGCTATTGGAGGGGTCATTGGGTTGTGGGCGATATATTGCCTTTCACGACTACTTGCAGAAGACCGTAACAAGCGTTTATTCCTGTTAATCGGCAGTCTCATTAGTGGTTCTGTCATTCTTTTTTTCGGGTATGTTGAATATTACACCTGGGCAACCTCGTTTGGATTGTGGTCGCTTTATTTTTGCATAACATATATCCAAGGGAAAAGCAGTATTTGGTATGCACTTATCTTTTCCCTTGTAGCATCAGGGTTTCATACTATCGCGTTGCCTTACCTGTTTATTGTTGCGTTTACATACGTTATTCGTCGATGGCACGATGTATGGCCCACCCGTCCATATCTCATATACATATCATTGGCAATTTTCAGTGTTACTGCCGGGATAGCGGCAATTGTACAATATACCGACATTGAAAATATTTTTGTGCTTATTACTCCCATACCCGACAACACATACTGGTTTTTATCTTTAGCTCATTTCATCGATATGCTAAACTTATCCCTGCTGGTCGCTCCGGTAGGCATACTGGTATTCATTGTTAATGCGGTCACAGGGCAAAACCATCGCCCGCCGAGTACACTGGAATCACGCGTTCTTGCATTTGCGGCTTTTATGTTTTTCTTAGCTGCTTTCTGGGTTTCACCGGTGATAGGAGCACTAAGAGACTGGGACTTACTTTCCTTCTATGGGTTTCCCCTTGCTATCTGGGCTGCTTACTGGCTGGTTCGTCGTACAGACCAACAAACTCTTTCTCATGGAATAATGGCTGCAGCAGTGGTGATGATCGTCCATGTAGGCCCCAATCTCATGGAAAAAAACAACCTTGGTACTGCTACAGCTCACCTGGACAGCATGTTATGGGACTGTCCCCAGTACCAGGTTGATATTGGCAAAGCAAGTCGTGCTATGGTATGGGGAGCATTGCTACAGGACGAATTGCATAAGCCAGATAAAGCAGAAAGATATTTCCGGCGACGTTTACAGGCAGACTCAACCAATGCTTTGTCGTGGTTTGCAATTGGGGATAATTTTTGCATGAAAAATCAATTCGATTCTGCCGCCTTTTACCTGAACCACGCCGTATTTTATAATCCCCGAAATAAAGAGTACCTGTTCAAACTTGCTTTTGCAGCATCCCAAGCAAAGCATTATCAGGCAGCAATAACAGCCCTGCAACGACTGTTTATCCTGGATCCGTA
>JAJRZL010000181.1 GCA_024275255.1 Candidatus Zixiibacteriota bacterium
TAATACTCGGATGAGCAGGGTGGCACACCTCTTGGGGGTTGTTGAAAAAGTTATCTTGTGGGCGTCATGCTTCGACTTCGCTCAGCATAACTTGTTACACTTAGCATGACTTGTTACGCTCAGCATGACTTGTTAAATGACAACAATTTTTAAGTCACCCTGAGTCCGCCTGGGCGGAAAGGGTGCTTGAAAAAAACATTAAGGTTTTTCAATAACCCCCCTGGGTTGTACTTCCTGTTCCTCATAAGCAATCCGGTTCCTCATAAGCAGTCCGATCCGTAGGTCGGTGTTCCGAATGAGCGAAGCGAATGAGAAACCCGACATATCCCGGTTAATTAATAAAAACAAAATAAAAAAGATTGTCGGATTGTACATCTGCTTACATCGGATTCTGAACCCGACCTACCGGACTACATACGTGACGATATTTCATGACAGGACAATAAACCTACGTTTGTTCCGAGAATAGCACCACGCCCCAAGGGTGACTACCCCCTGACAAAAGCCCCACTCCCCGGACTTTCCGGTAAAACAAAATTGATGACACTCTCTCATAATACGCATATTATAAGACGATGATATGTATATGGACGAGACCAAGAAAATAGTCATTATCTCCGATGGGACCGGCAAAACCGCCCGCCGGTTGATGGATGCAGTATTGGCACAGTATGCTCATCAGGATATTGAATACTCACTGGTGAAAACATATTCCGAAGTTCGTGCCAAAAAACAAATAAACCGGATATTACAGGAAATCGACGATGATTTTCTTGTTGTCTTTTCCATAATTTCAAAAACCCTCAATGATTATTTCTGCGAGAAACTTTCAAAACGAAATATCCTGCACCTGAATGTTCTTAAACCAATGATAAGCACTCTCTCAAAGTTTCTTGGTGTCCATCCCGACTATCAGCCGGGTATCCTGCAAAAGATTGATGACCGCTACTACAAGAAAATTGATGCTATCGGGTTTACTGTCGAACATGATGACGGCTTGGGACAGTTTATTGGAGAAGCCGATATTGTATTAGTTGGTTTGTCACGTACCTGTAAAACACCAATAAGCATGTACCTGGCATGTAACTATGGAATGAAAGTTGCCAATATCCCGATTGTCTCCAACCCGGCTCTGACAGATAATTTGTTGAATAAGTTACAACCTCTAAACAGGAAAAACATTTTCGGCTTGCTCATGCAACCGGAAATACTTGCCCGTATCCGTGAGGAACGCAGCCATTACCTGGCACCCGAGACCAAACAAACTACCGTGGAACTATACCATGATATCCGCGAAGTCCGCTCTGAGTTGCGGTTCTGCCGGGACCTGTTTTCTGCCCAGGGATGGCATACGATTGATGTTACCCGGCGGGCAATTGAAGAAATTTCGCTTGAAATCCTGACAAAGCTTGGGCACGCTCCCAATGACATATAAGCCGGACAACATCGGGAACCATAAATGTACCATGCAGTTACGCCCAGCTTTGTAATTATGGCAGACACCTTTCAACATCATGTAACAAAGGTGAAATTGTTGTGTACCGTAAAAAATACTTGCCATTTTCCGGTTTCATAGTATACTAATGGGCTTTGAATTTGAAAGGAGATACAGAATATAATGGCTAAAGTATGTGCAATATGTGGCAAGAAACCGGTTTCCGGAAATAATGTTTCTCATGCAAACAACAAAACCAAGCGCCGTTTTCTGCCAAACCTGCAAACAGTCCGTGCCCTTGTCGATGGTACCCCGAAACGAATTTCTGTTTGCACCTCCTGCCTGAAAGCCGGCAAAGTTATTAAAAATGTCCGCGGTCGTCGCCGTCCGCCGCAACAGGCAGCAGTCAGTTCATAAGATAAACATTTTATTGCAAATAAGTGAAAAAGCCGCTTGTAATAAGTGGCTTTTTTGCTACATGGCTCTTTTTTGCAACAATCTTTATTGTTTCATTGACAATTAACTCCAATTCTGATATACTTTCCATAAGTAGTGCAGTGTGTAGTAAAACAACGTTCACATCCGGATTGAATTATTACACCTACTTGATAGCATTTCGATAATACAATATTACAGATACAAGAGGGGGACAGGCAAAACGTTCAGTGACACATAAGAAGTCAGGAGGAATCATGAAAAATGGGATTATGGGGGTCGCTGCCAGTATCATACTATTTACGTACCTGTTACTGGGACTTACTGTTCAATTATCGGCAGAGGCTATCATCGCAGACCACAATGCGGTAAGCGCGTTTGACAGTATTCCGCTCTCTTATATCGACTCCATAAAAAATCATTACCTTGGTTATTATATCCACACATCTCATGGAAGCCAGATAATGACCGGGCTGGAAATAGTATATAACTACGAAGATACCATATACAATGCACCGTATATCCGAGAGGTCAGCGATGATTTGGGACACAATGGTGATACCACCTGGGCGCCATACACCAGGACATATCTGGATGAGCATCCCGAATGCAATCTGGTTATGTTCTCATGGTGTGGCGGCGTTTCTGATAATACGGAAGAAGGTATCAATATCTACCTTGCCAAAATGGAGGAGCTTGAAGCTGCATA
>JAJRZL010000182.1 GCA_024275255.1 Candidatus Zixiibacteriota bacterium
ATGGTAAAGATAGCATAGTAGGTCGGTGTTCCGAATGAGCGAAGCGAATGAGAAACCCGACAAAGGTGTGATGTATAACAATCAAATGTCGGGTTTTTCACAACCGTTGGTGGTTCAGAACCCAAGCATGATTTAATTAAAGTTATTTAGCTATGAATCTCACCTTAGAACAAAAATCAGATATTGAAAATGCTATTAAGAATAAAGAAGTCCCTAAATATCTTTATAAATATAGATTTTGGCATTGTGGTGGTCACAAGGGGCCAAAGCAAAATTGCAAGCTTTGTGAGCGAAATCGCCTGATTCTCACAAAACAAGCAATTTGGTTTGCCTCTCCATCTTCCTTCAATGACCCCTTTGATTGCAAGATTCCATACCGTTATGACTTATTGAATGAACAAACAATCCGCAAAAGGATGAAAGAACTAAATAAAAATGTTTCTGACGATGAAATATCAAATATATTAACATATAATCCCATATTTTCAAAGGATCCTGAAAAAAGAAAAGCTGCTTACAGAAATCAATCAAAAATAATATCAAATAATTATGGAATCTTCTCATTAGCTGGAAATTATAAAAATATTTTACTATGGTCCCATTATGCAGACTCTCATCGCGGTTACTGTATTGAATTAGATGCACATCTCTTAATCAAAGAACTTTATTCGCTTCTTTACCCTCCTAATAATGTGGCAATTGATGTTTATCAAGTCACATATCAAGAAGAAATGCCAATAATAATACCTACTGATAATAAAGAGGAAGATTTACAAAATTATATTCAAATATTAACAGTAAAATCAAATGTATGGGAGTACGAAAATGAGTGGAGATTTATTTATGAAAAAAATACAAACTTATCCCGTTATATACCAAAACAAGTTATTAAGCGTATAATAATAGGATGTGAAATGCCTGATGACGACAAAAAAAATATAATAAGAGTTGTCACTGAACAATTACCGAATACACAAATATGGGAAGCACAAAAGGATCAAGAGCGTTTCAGGTTGGAATTCAAACAGATTCAAACAGCTTAGCAGTCGGGTGGCACACCGACTGAGGCTTGTTGAAAAAGTTATCTTGTGGGTGTCATGCCTCGACTCCAATTAGCGGAGTAAGATGTTTAACAATAAAATGTCGGGTTTTTCACCACCGTTGGTGGTTCAGAACCCGACCTACTTTACTCACTACACCCTCCATCACCCTTTCTTTCTCTCCAACAATATCTGATTATCTTGTGAGCGGGTTTCCCCTACCGAGGTAACATAAATCGCTCGTTTATCAACTACCGGACAGGCAAACTCACACGCCCCACAACCGGTACAGAGTTCAGGGTCAACATAAGGACGTTTCACAACAACCACGGAACCCTTGCGGTTGTACACTTTTTCCTCACGGAGATATATCGCCTTCGGCGAGGTCGGGCACCACTCTTCACATACAATACATGGTGTCGCCATCGCCCAGGGCAGGCACCGCCCCCTGTCAATAAAAGCAGTGCCAATACGATTGGGCGGAATATCTGTACTCCCGACTTTATCTTTCACGCTCATTTCCCGGATAGCACCAGTCGGACAGACCTGCCCGCACAGGGTGCAGGTAGGTTCGCAATAGCCAATCCTGGGAATCAATATCGGGCTCCATAACCCTTCCAAACCCGCCTCTAACAAGGTTGGGTGCAAGGCGTTGTTCGGACATACCCGCATACACTGTCCGCACCGGATACACCGGGCAAGAAAATCATGTTCCGGCTGGGAACCGGGAGGACGGATAAGATACGGGTTGCTGTTGACGGCAAACGCATCGCCGGTACGATACAACGCCGCCATAGCAATCCCTCCGACAACTGATGCCACGGCTTTTCTTCGGGTGATATCCACTTTTGGCGTTCCTGCCGGATTGGTCTGTGTAACTTTCTGGTTCGGGAAGAAAGTAAACTTGAGTGCGCCGGTGGGACACGATGCCTGACAGTTCAGACAGAGATGACATTCCGCTTGCCGCCATGGATCTCCAATAGCAGGATTATCACCTCCCTGACAGTTCAGCAAGCAGGCATTGCATCCATCACAAGCGGACTCATTTTTTTTCAACCCGAATATTGCAAATCTTGAGCATATACCCAGCAGTGCCCCTAACGGACAAATAGCCCGACACCAAAAGCGGGTAAACAGACGGTTGAGTATTAGTATTATGACAAAGAACAAACCAATGGTAATTACAGCATGATAATGGACCTGACGATAGGTTAAAAACAACCAGGCAAACATGTCATAAACTTTTTGAGCCAGATTCATCACGGGAGGAAACCCTATTGCTTTGAACCACCCCAAAGTGGCATCAGCAGCAACATGAAGCATGGGAAGAATAACCGTTCCGACTGACCTTGCCAGTAAACTCAGAGGATCAAGCAAGCCAACTTGTAACACCCCGGTTAAGGCAGCGCCAAGAAAAAAGATAAGAATATAGTACTTGATTCGCTGGAATTTGTGGTAGCGGTTGGACTTGATTTTACCGGCTCCTTTTCGTCCCCGTCGTTCCGATGGGATTTCAGAAATCCATTGGTTCAGACTACCCAGCGGACAAACCCAGCCACAAAAAAACCGTCCGATAAAAATTGTCGGAATAAGAATCACCAGTGACCACAAGAGCCCCTTGTATATAGTACCACTGGTCAACAGAACAGCCACGGCAACCAGCGGGTCAAATTCCAACGCTATCGAGACCGGGTACGGAATGGTGATTTCATTTTGAGAAGCTGAAGAAAAGTCCACCGGGAAGGTTGTTTTCAGAATGAGCCAGAAGAAAACAAGGAAGAACACTACCTGCGAGACACGCCGAAGATTCTTGACTGTTGTAATTGTCATACGATAATCTCACGGTACCCGGCTGCGCGATAATCAAGCTGTCCCAGTCCGGCTTTGGCTGCCAATGCGATATGCCCGACCTGTTCCCCACGTAACCCGAGGAACTCAACGGATCGTGAATCGGAAGCGACCTGGTCGGTACTGCATATCACGCTGTTTTCCATCTCCACATTATCAAGCGACCCGCCTTGAGGACCACCACTCACCAGCACCCGGGTAGCATCGATAACAGTCAATGTCGGACGGCAGAACCCGGCTAAATCTACAATCGACTGATCAATCCGCTGGTGCAACTTGTTGCGTCGCCCGCCGAGAATGCCATAAAAGTTTTTCATCCCAATAGTACATTGAGATAATGAATGCTGTTTTACAATCGGCATATTTATCAAACGGTCGGTATATATAAAATGCTTTAATACGGGCCAGACAGTGAGCAACTCACCCTCCATATTTACCTTGATAAAATCTTCTTTTGCAGGCAGGACCACTTTAGCCCCCGCTTGTCGAGCCGCTTCACCAATCCCCGACCGCATGAACGCCCGCCGCGGGTCGTTGCAGGAAACATCGGTAACAATTACTTCGGATGCCCCGGCCTGCAGACATAACCGTACCATTTCGGCAACGAGAATCGGATTCGTATTCGCAGCCTGTTCCGGGGTACGATCCCAGCCGATATTTGGTTTGATTGTCACCCGTTCACCGGGATAAATAAACCGTTTGATTCCTCCCACCGCATCAAGAGCATACTGCAAAGCAATAGTGGGGTCGGTATGTTTTGCCAAGACCACCTGTGGAAACTGCCTGTCAAGAGGTACGGGGAAAGTATGGGGCTTGGTTATAACCGGCAGGTATGTATCACGTACCCGGTTATGAAAGTACAACCCGGTTCCACCGGCAATAGCTGCTAATGCGACGGCTTTAGCTGTTTTTTTGAGAAACTCTCGTCGTTCCATTTCCATATAATCTACTCTTCACCAAACACAACCGCCTGGAATTTTTCTATTTTTACATCAGGCAGTTTGTAGGCATCGGGAGGTAATCCCGCTTTGCGACAGGTATTTTCAAGAAATTGCGTTCTATCCCATCCGTACTCCGTAGCCACTTGCGGCAACAGCAGTCCCCGTTTGTTGCCGCGAGTTATCATCAATCCGTCACGACCGACTTTGATTTCATCGAGTGACTTTACTTCCTGAAGAGGTGTGAGCCATGAAATTTCTATGTGCAGCTTGTCGATTTCTGATGGCTCCACCGGGGGAAAACGAGGGTCGGCAACCGCAGCCTGAATAGCACAAATAGAAACTGTTTTGTAGAGCGGGTCAACAGCCATCGTATGCCCGATACACCCACGCAACTGATTGTGTTCCTCAAGCGTGACAAATGCCGCCGCCGGTTCCGCAAGTCTTCCGGTAACCTCAAATTCGGGCACAACTTTTTTTGTCAGATAACTGGTAATAGACTGCCGGGCAATGGTAAGCAGGGTCTTTTTTTCTTCCTCGGTCAACTGCCAGTGTTGGTCGGCTTGATTTTCATCCATAGTCTTCTCCCCTGTTTCGGGCAGATTTTTTTTGTCGCTGCCAGTTGAAGATTTATAGAGTACGGCAGCAACATAACCAACTACCGAAGATTTGTCACCTGTTATATCCCCCGAATCTCCATATCGCAGTATCTTTACCCGGTTGGCTCCTCTGGCTATGGCTGCCCGAATGACTGCAACCGCCGGACCTCCGCCACACATTTCGACCCTGCCACTTTCAATCATCCGCTCCAACCGGTCAGGGTCAAGTTGCTGTACACAGTCCATTCCCAGTGAATCCATTTTCCATCCAGTTTCAGCAGGGCGATAATGCTGCCAATCGGTCGATGCAATAAAAACTGACGTACTGTCAAACGGTAATGCTTTCAACGCTTCCGACAGCAGGGCTATGGTTTCACTGTCCTGATATCCCATCACAATCGGCACAATCTGAAAAGAGTCCAATACCACCTGTAAAAACGGGAGCTGTACTTCAAGGGAGTGTTCCGCACGGTGAGCTTCGGGCAGTTTTACAATACGCTTGTCATACCGGAGCAACTGGTTGCACAGATTATCCTTGCAGGTAACCTTTCCCAGGGGTGTCTGCCATGTTACTCCCGGTCCATAGACCGACATCCCCCGAAAACCATACCGGTGCGATGGTCCGCAGAGAATAACGGTATGCACAGATGAATGCTCCAGCAGTTTAAAGCCGTATGCCGCCACCTGCCCGGAATACACATACCCGGCATGGGGAACAATAAGGGCTATCACTTGTCCGTCAATTTCGGGAAGCTCCACAACATTTTTCAAGTATTCGTTCACTGTCCATTGCAACTTGTCCTTGTCAGCCGGGTAAAACCCGCCGGCAACTGCCGGTTCACGTATTTCCGCTATTACGCTGCCTGTGCAAAACAGACCCAACAGGAACATCCACATTAGTGAGATAATTTTATACATGATTTCGTCTCCCCGCCGCAAGCGGTGAACCGGGTGCGACTTACAATTTATATTGTCGGATTCTATTAAATCTGTTTATTTGTATAATATAGTATATGAGTAAAGTAGTTGTCGTCAAGTATTCAGGCAAGCTATCAAAACAGGGTTGCACCCCCGAGCAGTATCTTCGTATGCTTTCCTGCGGGTTCAAGCTGCTTACCGGGAAAAGTAACCTTGTGAAGATACTACAAACTATGATACCGGCAAATAGTGTCATAGGCATGAAAACAAACTGTCTGGCGCGCAGACACAATTCTACTCCGGTAGCTCTTACTCAGGCACTGACGAATATCCTTACAGAAGCCGGTTTCGATGAAAACGATATTATCATCTGGGAACGTACGAACCGTGAATTATCACAAGCGGGGTTTACACTCAATGCTGCCTCGCATGGGATTCGCTGTTTTGGAACCGATACCAATGGTGTCGGGTATAGCCGTGATTTCTATACTTTCGGTGATGTCAATTCTCTTGTTACCCGTATCATAACCGATATAGTCGATTACAATATCAACCTGCCGGTGCTCAAGGACCACTCTATCGCCGGGCTTTCAGCCGGTCTGAAAAATATGTATGGCGCTATCAATAACCCCAACAAATACCATGACAACAACTGCGACCCGTTTTGTGCCCATATTTCAAACCTTCGCCCTATTAAGGAAAAAAATCACCTGACTATTCTTGATGCCATCAAGGTACAATATCATGGTGGTCCGGGATATGTCAGCAAATATATAGATTATTATCATGGCATCATCATTTCGACCGACCCGGTAGCGGCCGATACGGTTGGATTGAAAATCCTGCAGCAGATACGGAAGAATAACGGTTTGCCTGTGTTGGAAAAAGTGGAACGTCCGGTCAAGTACCTCAAGTCCGCCGAACAAATTGGCTTGGGAGTGACCGACTGGAATAAAATAGACATACGTACAGTAACCATAGATAAGCATGGCTCTGAAACTATCGGGGAGTTGTTTTGATGGACCGGCGGTTGTTTCTTCGATGTATAGGATGCACCGCGGCGGTGGCAGCCGCCACGCAGACAGAGCTATTCCCTGAAATACTGGGCGGTATTCAAAACGCTTGTGCCTTTGACTCTCCCCCCCAACTGGCATCGGTTGAAGCGCGGTATTATAAAAAGCTGGATGAGCATGGTATTGAATGTGAAATATGCCCTCGTCATTGCCAAGTCACCGATCTGGAACGAGGCTTTTGTGGAACCAGGGAAAACCGTGATGATACCTACTATACGTTAGTTTATGGTCTCCCCTGCGCTCTGAATATCGATCCTATCGAAAAAAAACCGCTCTTCCATTTTTACCCGGGAACAACCGCACTTTCACTGGCGACTGCCGGCTGCAATGTCAATTGCAAATTCTGTCAGAACTGGGAAATATCGCAATCCCGCCCCGAACAAACGAATAATTTCCCTCTCGACCCTCGTGATGCGGTCAATACCTGCGTCGTGCGTAAAATACCAACCATCGCCTACACCTATTCCGAGCCGGTTATTTTCTATGAATATATGTATGATATCGCCAGACATGGGCAGAAAAAGGGCATTCACTCAGTAATGATTACCGGAGGGTATATCGAAGAAAAACCGCTGCATGATCTCCTACCCCAGCTTGATGCGGTAAAAGTTGATTTGAAGGCGATACGTGAAGAATACTATCGCACCATCGTGCATGGAGAACTGAAACCGGTCCTTGACCGGCTCATACAAATAAAGAAAGAGGGAACATGGCTGGAAATTGTCTATCTTGTTGTTCCCACCCTCAATGATTCCGAAGCAGAATTTACCGAGCTGGCACGCTGGATAAAAACATACTTAGGAAACGATGTACCTACTCATTTCTCCAGGTTTTACCCGCAATACCTGTTGAAGAACCTTCCCCCGACTCCGCTGAAAACTCTGGAAACAGCATACCAGATTTGTCAGGCTGAGGGATTGGAATATGTCTATCTCGGCAATGTACCGGGGCACAAAGCGGAATCTACCTACTGCCCCAAATGTGGAGCGGTTGTCATAAAACGACGCGGGTATCGGGTTTTGCAAACCAATCTCAATGGTAACCGCTGCAGCAAATGTAACCATATCATTCCCGGCATCTTCTCATGAAACGCCAGGCATTTTTCCTCGGATTATTTTCAATCGGCGGGCAGGTTCTTCTCCTGAGAGAACTTATTCGCACATTTCACGGCAATGAACTGTTTATCGGGACAGCATTATTTGGCTGGTTCCTTGCCGTAGCTCTTGGGGCGTATTTTGGAGGAAAAACAGCTCGTTCCATATCTTCCTCTTTGATCTTTATTACTGGTGTATTGCTTTTGCCTGTCATGATTATCCTGACCCGCCTGTTTCCCCATTTTGCCGGTTATGTTGTCGGTGAGTACATTCCTCTCTCGACTGCTATTCTCATTTCCACTCTTGCAATGCTGCCGATAGGGTTGCTCTCCGGCTGGCTGTTTCCGGTTATTACCAACCGGGGACGACTGCTCTCAAAAAGTGTCGCTCGTGTTTACCTGTTCGAAGGTATTGGCGCTTTTGTGGGTGGGATTATCGTTATGCTGGTTACCGGGGGGTTACTATCCACGTTACAGACTGCCGGGTTGCTTGGTCTTGGTATTATCTGGGGACTATTGACCGGATACCGTACCGCATTAACAAAACGTATTATCATTACGCTGGTCTTTACCATACTATACGCTGGTGTTCATTACTCGATGGCACAAATGGACAGCGCTATCGAGAAAATCAATTATCATGGCTACGCCATCATCACCTCGTTTGATACTCATTACAGCCACCAGACAATTCTCTCCCGGGACAGCAGTATTGTTCTTTTAACCGATAACACTATCGAAGCGGTCTATCCGCAAATCGAATCGGCTGAATACATGCTTATTCCTCCCCTGGCATATATCCCCGATACCGGCAATATACTTATGCTCGGAGGGTCAAGACTGGAAATTGCGGCAATAGCCGACAGCTTGCCTTATCTTTCGATTACCATTGTTGATCCCAGAAAAAAGCTGCACCGTGTGATTGATAACCTGATTACCAACAGTAAAAATATCGTTTTATATACTGATGACCCGGTTTCATTTATCACCGAGGAACATGCTACGGCACAATTCGATATTGTCATCATCAACCCCGGAGAATTAGACAGCTATAAAAACAGTCGTTTCATTACAAAACGGATTATTTCTCATTGCCGTCAGTTGCTTAAACCACGTGGTATATTGTACATTCCAACCCCGTATGATACCGACCGCTACATTTCTTATGAAACAGCGCCCATTCTTTCTGCCATATTCAGCACCCTGCAAAATATATTTGATTATGTCACTGTCTGGCCCGGGACGAACAGTTTGTTTTTTGCTTCGCAGTCACCGGTACTTGATATTTCGTATGATTCCCTGATTACCAATCTGAATATGCTTACCTATTACCCACAATACGTAAATGATTATTACCTCGGCAACCGGCTGAACCCCTTACGTATTGAGCGCATGAACAGCATCCTTCACAAACAACATCAAACCACCTCATTTATTAAACCGCACCTGCTCCATCTTCAAACAGTATATCGGGCAAAAGCAAACAAGCAGGACACTCAAATCCTTTCACTCATCCTTTCCGCTTCATACTGGTTGCCGTTGGCAGTGATACTGGCTGTGACAGGAGGACTGTTGACATGTAGTAAAGATCGTACAAGGTCCATTACCTTATTTCTCTATTTCATTGCCGGACTGGTTTCGTTATCGCTGGAGTTGATAGTCTTTTATATCTTTCAATCAACCGTGGGAACACTATATTCTGAAATAGCCGTGCTCATAGGAGCCTTCATGCTGGGATTGGCGTTCGGGACTATGTGGGCGCTCAATCATGGCGGGAAACAACTTGCCCCGGTTTCCTTGTTGTTTCTCTTGAACGCAACAATCCTGTTAGCCCTGACATACCATTTCATTCCCACATCAGTCTCTCTGTTGTATTTCGGGTTATTTCTTTTTGCTGTTGCCCTGGCAACGGGAGGGCTATTCGTAGGCGCAACCAACCACTTGTACCGTCAGAACCCGTTATATAACCCCGGTAGCGGATATGCCCTGGAAATACTCGGCTCATCGTTGGGGGCATTATTTACCACCACACTGCTGCTCCCGGTTATCGGGTTATACTGGTTACTTGTTATTATTATCGGGCTAATTATTACCGCCTTCCTGGGAGCAAGAGTGCTCGAGAGGTAATTCATTATTGTACGCTACGGAAGAGTATTCGAGATGAAACCTGATTGCTCATTCTCATAACAAAGCCTAACACACAAATCTGCCGAATTATGTGTTGCTGTGTAATGCTTCCAAAATCTGCCGTGCCAGTTTCTCCCCTATTCCCTTCACTGCTGCCAGTTCATTCAACGAGAGTGTCTTAATCCGTTCTACAGAACCGAACTTACGTAGCAACACTTGTTTTTTTGCCGGACCAACTCCCTTGATGTCATCAAGTACCGATTTGATAGTCCGCTTTGTCCGTACTTTTCGATTATAAGTAATGGCAAAACGATGCGCTTCATCGCGAATCTGTTTTAACAACAATAATGCCGGCGAGGTTTTCTTGATAATCACCGAGTCGGATTGACCGGGAACAAACACTTCCTCCAGCCGTTTCGCCAGGGCAACAATAGGCAGTTCCTTCAAACCACACCGCCGAAGTTCCTGCAACGCCGAGGAAAGCTGTCCTTTGCCGCCATCTACAACAACCAGATCCGGCAGCGGTAACTCCTCTTCAACCCGTCGGCGGAAATATCGTCCAATCACCTCCTGCATCATTTTGAAATCATCCTGTCCCGTTACCGATTTGATTTTGAAATGGCGATATTCTTTTTTCTTTGGGCGAGCATTTTCAAAAAAAACACATGAGCCAACCGCATCGGTCTGTCCGGTGTTGGAAATATCAAAACAAACAATCGTACGCGGGGAGCGCTGCAGCCGAAGTTCTTCCTTCAGGCTGGTGACCATTTTGCTTGTCCGCTCCGATTGCTTACGTTTTTGAATCAGCAATTCATCCAGCAGTAACCGTGCATTCCGCATAGCCAGCTCTACCAGTCGGACTTTTTGTCCAATTTGGGGAGTTACCACCAACACCGCAGAGCCTTTTTGTTGTTTGAGCCACTGAGTAAACAACTTCTGGTCCGGGAAGGTATAGGGAAGGTACAATTCTTTCGGAAGATTGGGTTGGTGATTATAGTATTGCATAAGGAATGTCTGGAGGACCGTTTCGTTACTATGGTCAGCAACCGATGTCAACTGGAAATCCTGCCGCCCGATAAGCACACCCTCGCGAATCTGCATCACCACCGCCACCGCATCTCCTTCTTCACGGGCAATGGCGACAATGTCACGATCCACCAACTCCCCGATATCCACCTTCTGCTTCATCATCACCGACTGCAACGCTTCTATTTTGTCACGATACCGCGCCGCTTCTTCAAACTCCATGTTGTCCGATGCCTCTTTCATCCGTCTGGATAGCTGGTCAATCAATGCTTTCGACTTGCCTGACAGTACCATCAGGATTGACTCCACCCCTTCCCGGTATTCTTCTTCGGATTGCAGTCCCTCACATGGTCCGCCACAGCGTTTGATATGGTAGTCCAGACATACTTTTATCTTCTTTCCTTCAGGTGGCGGCAGGACATAATTGCAGGAACGAATCATAAACAGGTGAGTAAGAAACGACACCGTCCGCCGCATCCCTTTGGCGCTGGTATATGGTCCGAAATAGGTCGCTCCATCTTTTTCTACTCGTCGAACAATAAGTACCCGCGGAAATGGTTCCTGCGTGGTGATTTTTATGTAGGGGAAATGCTTGTCATCCTTGAGAGCGACATTATAGCGGGGTTTGTATTCATGAACAAGGTTTGCTTCGAGTATCAAGGCTTCGATTTCACTATCTGTCAGCAGCAGCTCGACATCGGCAACTTGTTCCACCATCCGTATTGTCCGAAGGGTCTGGTCCGATGAGGAGCGGAAATACGAACGTACCCGGTTTCGCAGGTTTTTGGCTTTGCCGATATAGATTATTTTCCCCCTCGAATTCTTAAACAGGTACACACCGGGGGAGTCAGGTAAATTATCGAGCTTCAGTTTTAATGATGAAGAAAGTTTGTGCATGATTTACCAGGGAATATGACTACTCCTGTTCGGTAATGCGTCGGGCGCCCGCATATCGTTTACTCCAGTACTTCTCAAGCATGCTGGTAATGATTACTCCTTTTGAAGAAGAAGCATGGATAAACTCATCGTGACCGACATAGATACCCACATGAGAAACCCGATTATGTTCGGTGCGGAAGAACACGAGGTCACCATATAACAGGTGACGGCGGGCAATTTCACGACCGGTATGGAATTGTTCCCGTGCGGTTCGGGGCAGCAAGGTGCCATTATATTTCTTGAACACTTCCTGAGTAAACAACGAGCAGTCGATTCCCTTGTCGTAGAGTGATTTTCCTTTATACGGTTTTCCCAGATAAGATTCAAAAATCAAGCCCAGCCGAATATAATCAGCAGTTTTCCAATTCACCTTGAGCTTTGCCGTGACAGGGAGTTCCGCCCCCCCGGTACGATACCGCGGGTATGACGAACAACCGGACATCGCCAGCACACCAAAACTCACACATATAAACAACAAACGCATCACGCTAACTCTGGATATGATAAGCCAAATTTCTTTTTATAATATAGCCGGTTTAACAATATGAGAACAACAACAAATACAACATAGTTCGGGTAATACCAGCCTGCCAGCAGGGTAAGCAGCAGAATCGGTAATTTGGCAGCAAATAGTTCGAGCGATTTTTCCGGGTACATAACTGATAAAAAAATCGGGATAACCGAAATCATTGCTATCCACAACAGGATTTCATAATGTGACCGGTACGCGACAAACGCTGCTAACAACAGCATTCCC
>JAJRZL010000183.1 GCA_024275255.1 Candidatus Zixiibacteriota bacterium
CTTGTAAATGTCTGCGGGTTTTCCTCGTTCCCGGCGATGTTGGGAGAGGAACGGGTACAAGAATCAAAGCCGGAGCCGGTGACGACGTTGTCATACCTGCCTGCAATGCGGACGGTGGAAACTTTTGTTCCTGCTCAAAAGCGCAACTTTGTTCTCAAGCCGATACAATCTTCCAGCAACATCAAACGGCAATCGTTATTTGAAAATGCTTATGGTTTCTCGTCATTTCCAGTAATGCTGGGTGCGGAAACCAGAAAAGAAGTAAAAAGAGAAGAGCAACAGGATAACAACAAGGATATGGCAGCGAGTGACTCGGTACGCGAGCAGATTGTCGGTGCGATTGATAGCATGGTAAACAAGCAGGAATCAAAAGAGGACACCAGTAAGCATCCTGTGAAGGTACGTTCAACAGCAATCTCCCAGGTTCATAGGACCGTTGCCACTCCAAAGGAAACCGAGCGAGTTGCTGCCGTAGTTGAAAGACCGAGTGCAAAAGTAACATCAAGTCAGACCGAGACAAGAAGCACGGTGACCTCTGCCGTTGCCACTCCCGTACGTGAACGAGTAACAACTACCTCAGAGCAGTCAGAATCACAACCGGAGATCACAAGAGAAGAAATACCACAAGCTACTTCGTGGAACAGGAAAGTGCTCTATGTATTCATGGGGGCGGCGGCATTGATCGTATTTGTCCTTGGGTTGATTATGTTTGTCAGTCAGGCTGATGCCGAGTTGTATATTGAACCGTCGGGAATTGAAAATCTCAAGGTCGAGTGGAACGGAAAAACACTTGTCCCTGATGACAAAGGGGTCTATACCCTGTCACCATCCGAGCATGGAGCATTAAAGCTGTTTGTCGGGGCGGAGCTTATTGCCGATACGGTGTTATCACTGACCCCGGGGGGACATGCTACCTTTGAGGTCTATCGCCATCTGCTGAATCATGGATACCAGCCATCATTGTTATCAGGGCAAAACAATCAGGAACCGGTAGAGCCAAATATGACATTGATGCTTGATACCGATGCCAGTGTGCTGGTCGATGGGGTGGTGATGAAAAAGGGGAAACATATTGAAATCAAGCTTCCTCCGGGAAAATACTACTACCAGGTCAAAGACCAGCGCGGGAATGTTCGTCGGGATAGCATGGAAGTCAACCCCCTGGCAAAAGAAGAGGCCGGTATGGTGGTTGAAAAACTGCGGGCATCACAAGCCGAGTTGCAATTCAAGGTAAATGCTTTTGCCACGGTAGCAGTCAACGACAGTATGGAGAAAAACGGAAGGAAGGTCTCTTTCCAGCTTACCCCTGGTGATTATACCTACCATATTTCAGCTTTTGGGTATAAGGACACAGTCGGAGTGGCGAAACTTTCCGGTGAGAACAAAACAATAGCCGTTGCTCTTACCCCCAGTAAGGACAGGCCGCTTGACATTATTACCAATTCTATCGGGATGCGGTTTCGCTTGATTCGACCGGGACAGTTCTCTATGGGGTCACGTGATGGCAACCGTGATGAGCGACCGGTACACCTAGTGACAATTTCCAAGCCGTTTTACATGGGGGTATATGAGGTTACGCAGGAACAATATATCAAAGTGATGCACAACAACCCCTCATTTTTCAGGGGTCCTGATTTGCCGGTGGAAAATGTTTCTTGGGAGGATGCCAGGGAGTTTTGTCGACGATTATCGGAATTGGAGGGGGTAACCTATCGACTGCCTACGGAAGCGGAATGGGAATATGCTGCTCGTGGTGGCAGCGCTTCATGGGGATATCCATATAGTGGCGGGTTGTTGCTTGATAAGGTTGCCTGGTATGGTGACAATGCGCATGATAAAACCCACCCGGTCGGCAAGAAAGAACCAAACGAACAGGGGTTGTTTGATATGAGCGGTAATGTCTGGGAATGGTGTCAGGATTCATACCGGAAGTATCCGCGAACTATGGTCATTGACCCGGTATATAACGGTTCTGACGGTTTGCGTATTTTACGTGGGGGATCATGGGTAAGCGAATCTTCTGAATGCCGTTCGACTACTCGGTTCCGTAACAACCAGACAGTCAGTCGCAACAACTATGGGTTCCGGGTGTGCCGCGAGGTAGTGCCGGGTGATGCTTCCCGGTAATGTTGTCTCGTATTGAAGGGGCAATTCAGGTTCGGAGTCTAGCAAGAGATGACAGTTCAAAAGTCAGGGGGAAATGTTGAAAAAGGGGGGGAAGTAGCGTGATATGTTGAATCATAGTGTGTTGCAGGTCACCCTTCGACTCCGCTCAGGGTGACTGAAAGAGAAAACGGGCGCTTTTCAGCAAGGTTAAGTCAGTGGATTCCGGGTCAAGCCCGGAATGACAGTTAGTAGGAATATTTCCGGATTCAGAGTTAACAAAATGATGACATTTCACTGGTTATGGTAATGGATTCCGGGTCAAGCCCGGAATGACAGTTAATCTGAATGACGGTTTATGTGACTGAAGGTTTATCGGGATAACAATTCGATACGGAAGTTTCAAAGTTTCGGTTCTGGAAATGGCGTTTACGTTTCGGGTCAGATTGTCACTTTTGGGTAGTCATGTCATTAATCAACGATTCGGGGGCTGTCAGGAAGTTCGTTGATATCGTCGGATTCCCGTGGGAAGTGTTGAGCCAGTTCAACCGCAATCAGTTCTATTGCCTGGATGATTCCTTCGGCATGTTGGTTCTTGCTCATTGCTTTGACAATCGTTGCCTGGGGTGTATGCCAGTAGTCGGGTGATACTTTACTTGCGATTCCTTTATCTGCAACAATGGCAGCAATCCCTTCTTCAAGCGATATATAAATCAGAACACCAGTATGTCCACGGGTAGGTGTTAGTTGACTGAAAAGCTGCAAAGCCCGGTCCCAGACTTTTTGCCGACGACGTGATACTCGTTTTAGAAACAGTCCCCATCCGAAGTAGGCAACGATAAACCCGATACCTCCCCACAAAACTGTTTGCGACAGGTCGTAATAGGTGCCCCAGTAATCCTCGCGGGTAAAGTAAAGAGCCAGTGCCATACATATACCGGCAAAGAGCAAGGCGTGTAGTAAACGCTCCATACGCCAGTCCCACGAACGTGAAGCTAATTCGATGGCAAATTCCCCACTGGTGGTTTGTTCGGCTTTTTCAACCGCTGCTTTGATAGCATCCAGATCATACTGTGAAAAATACTTATGAACGAGTGATTCCATCAAAATCTCCCTTTCTACCAGCCACCACTGGCACCGCCACCACCTGAAGAACCGCCACCGAAACTGAATCCCCCGCCACCACCGGAGGAACCGCCACCGAAACCACCGATGAATGGTCCGCCAAATCTTCTGTGCGAGAAACCTCTCCGTCGGGAAATCGATATGAGAGCTATTATGATGAGAAAAAATATTATTTGCCCGAGGGGTACATAATCATCAGGGTCTTTTTGGGGACGAGGGGGATTGTACTCGCCACCGATAGCCTGAATAATTCCATCCACAACAGCATTGATACCCATAGCATAGTCGCCTTTCCGGAAATATGTTGCCATGGGTGAGTACTTGCTGACCAGTCTTCCGCTTTCAAGGTCGGTCAACTCCGCTTCAAGACCATAGCCGACCTCTATTCGGGCTTTTCTTTCCTGCATCGCGACTACAAACAAGACACCGTTATTGTTGTTTTTTTGTCCTATTCCCCAGCTATTGAATACATCGTAGGCAAAATCTTCGATAGACCGGTGTTCCAGTGTCGGTACTATCAACACCCCGATTTCGTTTCCGGTCTGTTCACGGTACGTGATAATCTTGACTTACAGTTCTTTAATGGCATCCGGGGTGAGTATTCCCGCGTAGTCATTGACCGGTCCCCGGTAAGCGGGTAACTGGGCAGCGAGAAGGATCCCCGCTGCTGTACATAAAATGACAATCCCTGCGAATATGTTTTTCACGTTACCATACCTGTTTACTTATTCTGAAAAGCATCTTTCACACTGGGAGCAGCCTGGCTTTCCGGTTGAGCGGCAAAAAACTGTTTCTCATAAGGGAAACCAAAAAGTGCCCCGGCGATAAGTCCCCTGATACCTTTCTGGCGAAAAATGTTATACTCGCGAACCGCGATGTTATATGCCCGTCGTTCCTGTGCAATACGGTTTTCAGTCCCTTCAAGCTGTGTCATTAAATCGGAGTATAACTGGTTTCCTTTTATTTCCGGGTAGCGTTCGACCACGACATTAATGAACGAATTCAATTGTCTTGAAAGTTGCCGTGACAGGGAGTCAAGCAGAACAGGGTTTTGCTTCTGAAGGGCAGCCTCGCTTGATTCCTTGAGTTCGATTACCCGTTGTCGCATTGATATTACTTCAGTGAGGGTCGCCTTTTGCTGTTGCATAAAGTTGTCAACGCTGGCTACAAGGTTGGGGATGAGGTCGAATCGACGTTGATAGACATTCTGGACCTGCGCCCATTTTTCATCAACTGCCTGTGAATGTTCAATCAAGCTGCCACGTCCGGACCAGATCCAGCCGGCAACGAGAAGAATCAATAATACAAGAACACCCAGAATAATCCCAACAGTTTTCATCTATTGTCTCCTTTTGTATTGCATCAGTACAAGTATATGTTTACACAATCGCAACCGTGGATTTCACCACACATGTACTATACTGTCTTCCAGAGTAAAAAATTCAATAAAAACTACTTCTACCATCCTGTTCCTGGTTACCACCATACTTGTGTACCGTTTTCATACGTGAAAATACGTTCGTCTTTGTCAGAGCCGGCAGCTACCATCCAGTATAACGCTCCTGCAGGTGCTTTGAATTTCAATGGTTTTTTCCCAGCGGTCTTTTTCCCGACTGACTGCCAGCCATTATCCCAGTAGAACAATTCATATTCCTGATTTGGTGAGAGAAACGATTTTTTTATTCCTTCGGAGGCATGTTCGATTGTTTTCGAAGTTGTCGAAATGACAGTCAGTGTTACCTGGTGTTCGGGGTCGGCATGGAGTATTTTTCTGCTGTTGTCTTTTTGCAGGATAAACGGCTCCCCAGCAGGGACCAGCTCTTCGTTGAGATAAAACACAGGCAGATAGGCAATATCTTTTCCCATGTCGGTAAAGGTGGCTTGGTTGTTTTCTATTTTCCCCCAGTGAATGGCGCGCCATTCCCCGGCGTTGAATACGGAGAGGTAGGCAAACGGGACCGAATCGGGGACAGGTTCATCAAAGTTAACCGTCACATCACATACATCAGTATAGGCGCTGGTTACATCGATATAATTTTTTCCACGCAACCACGGCGGTACTTTTACATTCTCCGGTTTTTGAAAGACAAGATTGTCCGGCTGCTCGGCAAATGTTTTACGGTACACTTTGGCAGCCTTGTAATAAAGTCGGAACTTACCGGGATCTTCACCGGCTCCCATGAACGGGACAACCTTGCCATCCGGTAAGAGTATCGCATTCCAGGCATGGTTGTTACCGGCGTTTGCCCAGTGCGGGGTGTAATCGCTGGTGATACCAATACCGTTGGCGCGCATGGCATAGATAGCCAGGTTGGTCATGTCCTCACACCGTCCCATGCCGGTTTTGAGCATTTCATCCAACCCCTGGTCGGTGGGGTGACGGTAGAAACGGGCATCGAATTTGAACCACTCTTTGACATTCTTATTAATAAGATCCGCAGCTTCGACCGGATCAGTGGAATCGGTCATTTTCTCCGGGAGATTTTTATACTTTTCAAAAAATTCCGGGCGCCAGATTTCCAGCGGCTCGTTACTGCCCCGATAGGGAAGCACCGTTTCACAGAAATTATCGAACGAAAGATGCTTCGCCCAGGGTTTTTCCCGCCAGGCTTTGAAGGCATCTTCGACATTTTCAATAAGGAGGGTAGCCGTGATTGTTTTTGCATCAGGCTCAATCGTGTCGCGAACATAATCAAGAGGTCCGGTGATACGTTCAACCGAATCCCAGGCAGCGACCATGGTTTCATAATCAGGATAATCGAGGACATTGAAATCGACAACGTTTCCACCGGTATCAACCAGCTTGTAGCGTACATAGCTGTGACCTTCCATGTTGCCAATCAGGTAGCAAACAGCTTTGAATTGAAGTGAGTCATCTTTTTCCGCAAAATATTTCAGAGCCTTTTCCAGTTCGCCCCGGTTATCCCCGGCTTTTTTAAGGACCTGCCGTACGTTTGGCGGACAGGGATATTTCCCGCAGGGATTGGAAGAACAAGAAATAACTGCTAATACGACAAACACGATAAGAACACTGTGCAATAAATACTTCACCATCAACCTCTCAAACTTCATTATCCATGTTATCGCAACAAAGATACTATGAACAGACCACCCTGTACAGTGCAAATCATATATCTTTTAGAGATTTTACCTGCCGAAGTTTTCGGAAAAGCTGAATATATTCTTTGACCATGACTTCTTCCGCTTGTGACAACCCTTCCATCATGGGAATACCTATCCGCAGGAGTGCCCGGACCATATCTGATATAGTGCGGTCGTATTTATCTGCCAGTTGTTGCAGGCTGTGTTTCAGTTCGTACGAAATGAAGACATTAAGACAATGTTCTCCACGAACGCGGGTTGTTTGTTTTTTGGTATGTCGCTTGTTTGTTCCCATGAGTTGGCTCCTTTCCCATTATTTTGTATGGTGTTTTGCGTGGTATTTTTCATGTCCGATTAATATCTGAGGTGAGCGGATGTTGATACCGTATTGTTCACGGAGAGCACATAATACGGGGCGCCATGTTTTTGTCCTGTCACGGTTCGTTATCAACATGTCAATTTCATCTCTCAATGATGACTGGCAAATGGGACAACTTTTTTCGCCTGATTTGATTTGAGCTATTTCTATGTGCCAGTGTTCCCGTACGAAAGGGAGCAGTTCTTTTTTCAGCTTTTGCAATGCTCGTTTGTGGAGTGCCTCCAGCTTATAGATTGCCCGTCCTGTTTTTTCTGATATGGTTCTGTATGTGCTGCCCATAAAGTAAAATTGCCTGATAAATTCGTGTTCTTCTTCTGACAAGCATGAGAAGGATTGGGTAACCTGCTCTTGAATGAGTTTTGTCATCGTATTTTCATGTGATACTGTATCATTGTCTATTGCTTTGGCGCTCGGCGTATCCAGTGATACCAGTTCCGTATCCCCATCATGCCAGATTTCCATTATGTTGCGTGCTGATGGGTCGTAGCCAAGCTCGACAATCCAGTTTTGATATACAATTCTGTTGCGTGACATTGTTCCTCCTTGTTTATCCCCAGTAAATGCGGAAGAACAGGCAAAAGCTACCACATGCCGATCACATTGAGATTGGGGTTGCCAATGGGGTGACTATCATGTGAGTCACAAATACGTAGCCTGGTATATTTAGCGGGTACTATAAATTGTATGGGGTGAGTTATTCTTCATGGGAAATATCTTTTTCATGGGCGGGAATGGAAACAATCGGTAAATGGACAATAAAGGTGGCTCCTTCATTGACGGTACTTTTGACTTCAATATTTCCGCCATGTTTGACTATAATACCACGGGAGACAGCCAACCCCAAGCCGGTTCCTTTGCCGGTTGGTTTGGTTGTAAAAAACGGGTTGAATATCGAACCTAAAATATGAGCCGGGATACCAACGCCGGTATCTTTCACATGGATGGATATAAATCCGGTATTTTTATCCTGAAATACTTTTATCGTCAGTTTCCCCCCGTCAGGCATGGCATCGATGGCGTTGATAATCAGGTTCAGGAACACTTGTTTCAGTAATTCCCTGTCCCCATAGATAGGTGGTAAGCCTTTCTCGTATTCTTTTTCAAGTTGGATATTATTAAGCTTAATTTGATTTTTTGCCAGTTGCAGGGTTTCATCAATAATGGCGGTAATCTGGAAATATGCTGTTTTGGTTTCACTCTCACGGGCAAAATCAAGAAGGTTTTTTACTACCTGCTGAGCACGCTCACTCTGGGTGACAAGGTCATGGGCAATATCTACCAGTTCTTCGTCTGACAAGCTTTTCAAATTATCTTTCAAGACCTCCGAGGTAAGCATGATATTGTTGAGGGGGTTATTCAGCTCATGGGCGATGCCTGCTGTCAGGTTACCGATAGCGCGTAGTTTATGAGACTCGACAAGCAGGTTCTGCCGACGGTTAAGTTCGTACATCATGTGATTCATTGCGATAACAAGCCGGGAGAACTCGTCTTTATATTTTCGTGTGGGAGTAATCGGAAGGAAATCCCCATTGGCGAACCGTTCGGTGGCGTGGGAAAGGCGCTGTAACCGTAAGATAATATGACGGTAGATATGAAATGCGATGAAAAATGACAACAATAACAATATCACCAGCAGGAAGATATGAACTTTCCGGGCTTTTTTGGTCATGTCGGATATTACTTGCCGCTCTTTTTGTGACATATCAAGAGACATCAGCAGTATTGCCGAACCCCGTTCCCGGAGCTGTTGTGCCGTAGTAGTAAACTCTTGGGAGGAGAGAAAAAGAGAATCATTTTTTTTATTTATCAGTATTTGAATAAGCTGCCGGTACTGGTGAAGTTGTGTATGAATGTCATGTAGTTCTTTTGTTCCAACGACATGACCTAAATCCTGGGAGGCTTTGTCAAGCATGGTATTTGCCGTTTTCAAGAGGGGGAGTGCCTCCGATAAGTCCGAGCCATAGAGGAAATAGTTTTTTTCAATTCTTCGTACATGCTGGATTTCGTTGGCAAAGCTGTCAGCAAGGGCTACAAAGGCAATCCTGTCATTTATTTCCGAAAGCATCAGCATGGCGGTAATGGAGATCCCGGCACTGATAAGAAAAAAGATAAGGAAAATAATAATAAGCCTGGCTTTGACAGTGAAACTGGGACGCTGAAGCAGCGCCTGCTTGACCTTTTCTTCTGATAACTCCGGAGGAGGGCTTGAGGAGGAAGAGTATAAGCTGTCCTGCAGAATAGAAGATAAGGAAATATCTGTTTTGTTATTTTCCCTCATGTGGTACTAATTCTTTCGCTGCACGTTCAATAACCTGTTGCAGCTCGTTCGGCTTGAAAGGTTTTGAAATAAAGTCATACGCGCCCTTTACCTGGGCTTCCCGAGCAATCTCTATGGTGGCGTACCCGGTGATAAGAATGACTTTTGTATTGCGCTCCTGCTGCCGGATATGTGACAGCACTTCCATACCGTCGATATTATCCATACGAATATCAGTAACAATAATATCGAAATGCTTTTCATCGAGCCGCTTTATCGCCTTGCGGCTATCGGTAAAAGTCTCCACGGTGTACCCGGCTTTGGTGAGTGCCTGTTGGAGCCGTTTACAAACTACGGTTTCATCATCAATAACGCATATTTCCAGGTTTTGTTTTGACATAGTGCTACCCGCAAATGAAGGATGTACTGCTATGTTTTAGTAACAAAAGAGGCTTGTACCCGCCGTCTTTTGATATATGCTTTTATTACGCTTGTGAGGATAATCAACACCCCGCTGATTCCACTGGTATAGAGCAGGCCTTTGCTGATGGAGTTATATAATTCATATTGTGAAGGTCCTATCCAGTGGACAATATTCAGTTGATCAAGGTAGATAGGAACAGCAATCGCACGACTGATAACACACAACAGGATAATCAATCCGGTGACGAGACGAATCGTTTTTTCCCGGACGACCTTGGTGCCGTATGCGCCGATGTATATTCCCAGCAGGGAACCCAGGTAGAGGAGCGCAACAAGGCGGATATCAACAAACCCTTTTAAGGCATAGTTAATAGCTCCAAACGCCCCCATAAACATTGCCAGAAAGAGTTCCGTACCGGTTGCCACGGCTGTTGGTACACCGAATACATAAATCATGGCGGGAACCCCAATAAACCCGCCCACGCCGATTGTTCCGGCTAAGTATCCGGTCGCCAACCCGACAATCATCAATATCCAGAGAGAAATTTTAACATCAGCGACAGGGAAATATATCATGGGGCAAAGATTTAGTCTGGTGAGGTATTCGGATATGCTTTTCGAAGGTCCGGTATCATCAGTGGTGCGTTTTCGGATAATATCGCGGAGCATGGAAACCGAAACCAGAAACAGAACAACAACGAAAATCAAACTGATATACAGATTTGCCGCCGCTCCTTTATCTCCATGACTGCTTTTAATACCAAACAGGTGAGACATGACCAATACAGCTAACCATATCCCGACAAGGGAAGTGATAAGCATGAAAATCCCCAGCTTTTTATCAACATGTCCCATCTCTCCATGTTTCCTGGAGCCAATCAGAGCCTTCCCGAATTTGTGAGTGATATTGGAGCCAACGGCGATAACACCTTGGACACCGATATTCATCATACCGGGAGTCATAAAAAATGCTCCGCCGCTACCAATGAAACCGCTCAGGACACCACCGATAAAGCCGATGAGTATCACCTGGAGGGAGTCAGCAGTTGTTAAATGTATGAATATATCTTCCATATTTGTAATCCCTTGTTAATCCAGCTTGATTAATTTTAGAAACAGACCGGTAACAGTTCCATACAGGGAAGCAAACAGGGGGACAAAGAGAGCAATAGCGATTGCTTCCAATATTCGCCATGAAGTACCATCCTTGGCAAGAAATGACAAGATGATGTCCTCATAGTGAAAAAGAAGGAACACAATAACCGCGGTGAGTAATGCAAATACAGTCAACCGTACTGCCTGCCGGGGACCAAAGTGATACTTGGATATCAACTCCTCAAGAGTGATAACCGGCACTTTTAAGGAATCCGAGAGGACGTTTGACCATTCCTGACAGAGCCGTTTTTGAATAGCTTCACTTTTGGTAATAAATATCTTATCTAAAATGATGAGTCGATAGTTACTTGAGCGGTCGATAGTATTCAATAATGATTTCAACGTGCAGGGAGCAACTCGTTCTCCTCCCGCTTTCCCGTCCAAAATGAGTTTTTCATATAACCTGGTAATATCTTTGGGAAATTGAGCGTCACTCTCTTCGTCATCAGTGTTATGTTCGTCCTGCCAGTTTGAATTGGTATTCTCTGGTTCTCTGGTTTGGTTTTCTCCTGTAAGTGTTTCATCCTCACAGGGAACAACTTTGATTAACTCGATAGCGGCATTCCATGTTCGAGCTAATGACAATACTTTTTTGTATGTGTCGTCGTCAATATCAAATGACTCCTGAATCCAAAGGATAGTTGATTCAGCCTTGGTACAGATTATTTCCCGGGCGTCCTCCAGTCCTTTGAGTAGTTCATTCAGCATGGAGCATTCTCTGACTTCCTGGCTGAGGTATGTCAGATGGACAACACCGTTTGTCGCTTTTACCTGGATATGCTTGTGACGTGATTTGGGATGAGTTGCCAACAGCAAACGAGCCCGTGAGGCCAGGTATAAATCTTTCAGCTTACTGATAGAGGCAGGGGTGGCTTGAAATTCCGGCAATTGCGCCATTTGACAAACAGCAGTGGCGGCATTGTCAACATTCATGTGCGTCAGGTTGAGAACCAGATCGTAGAGAGTGAAGACATCCCATTCAATGTGGTAAAACTGCCTGACCCATTTTCTCCTGTCTTCTTCGATTTGTTCAATATAGCGCCGGGCTTTTTTTTCTGAGATGTTGAGCTGTTTCATAACATAGGGAATGCGGTAGGTCATATCGGATTCAACACGGATTTTGAACACATGCTCAACCCCCTGTAACAACAGGTGCCCGGTCCGCCCATGATACACGATGCTATGTTTTAATGCTTTTTCACAGAGGATGGAAGTCACGAGTGCTTTGTAATGCTCAAGTTCAAGGGCTAATTCTTCAGAGAAAATGTGCGGCTTGATGATGGCTGTTTCGAGTTTACCGATAGGGATTTTCTGACGGATGGCTTCTTCGATTAGTTGTTCCCGGCTGATACATTCGTACCCCAGTTTTGCGGCAAGTTTCTCTGCGAATTCCTCACCTCGACTTTGACTTCCTCGGGATATGCATATTATTTGCATAAATCACCCAATAAAGTAAATGTTGAGGTCTTCGCTAAAGGTATTGAATGAACCAGCGACACCTTAAATAACTAACGTTTACATTGTGAAATATAGCACAAAGTTTATTATTAGTCAAATACTAAATTGTCTTTTTTGAATAATTTTAATGTTCTGTTATGGTGGTGTATTTCGTTGATAGATATTGTGTTATATCTGTTTTTTGTGGTGGTTTATTGTTGGAGATGCTCTTTCTTTGTGTTTTTTGCGTGATTGTGCCGGTTGCGGATTGTGTATTTCTCTGAGAGGTGAACGTGGGGGAGCTGTACGGTTTTGGATTTGAAAGTGTACTTCGAGTAGCTACGAAGTTTTCAAAGGGTAATATGATGTGATATAGTGGTTTTTTGTTTTCTCAAAGATAAAATATGGAAGTAGCCATGAAAAGCTGGCACATACCGGTCACTTTGCAATCAGGGAAACAGATGATGTGATTATCATGTGAATTACAACAGAAAGTGGGCAACATGTACCTTGGTATTTATAAGAAAATATATTTATCGTAATATTTGCCCGGTATCCATCCTTGGAGGAGGAGGCTATGTGATTATTTGTAATTGCTTTTTTACTATGCTCTTGAATAGATACCATTTCATTATTATAGATATATTGTGAAATCGTAAAGTTTTTTATGTTATTGTCAGTTAAGTCGTTATATCTTATGGGCGATAAGACTACAAAGGTCTGAAAACAAGGTGAATTTACATTTATGACGATAAATCCCGACCCCATTGAGCGTATTCCTGTCTATGAGCCGAGTAATGAATCCCCGGAAATGCAGCGGTTTAAGCTGGAATGGAATAACACCAATTTCCGTCGTTCCACGCTTACCTATTTAATGCTGTTTTTTCTCATTGTCATTTATCCCGCTGTTTCACTGATTTTTGCAGAAGATCCCTCGGTCATGTTGAAGAACATGGATAGCGGGGTTTTAATGGTGCTTCTGGTATCGACGATTGTAATGCAGTGGGGGATATTTTTGTTTCTGTATATTACGATTTATCGTGAACAAACAGGAATGGCGGGAGTAGGGTTCAAGAAAATACGGGGGATAGATTTTGCCTGGGCAATTTCATTTCTTGTTGCTGCCAACTTGATACTTTCCGGGCTGGCATGGGTGTTGGGGCAGGTGGGGTTGCCGATGTCCGGTGAAATATCAATGCTGGTGCCTACCGATACTGTGGGACGGGTCGTATGGGTAGCGGTTTCATTTACTGCCGGTTTTTGTGAAGAAACCATGTTCCGCGGGTACCTGATGACCCGGGTACGGTTGCTCGGTAAATTTACCAACTGGGTTATCCCGTCGATAGTTTCGGCTCTGGCATTTGGGATTTGTCATGCTTACCAGGGGATTCCCGGTTTGATTGTGCTTTCGGTGTACGGCTTGCTCTTTGCCCTGTTGTTCATCAGGACTAAAAGTATCTGGCCCCTTATTATTGCTCATTTCTTCCAGGATTTCAGCGCGCTGTTTATTCCCAAATAGCTGTTTTTCATACTAAAAAAATACAAGGGCTCTTACCCGTTTCTTCTTTACTGCACGAGAAACTATTTATATGCTGATACGTATTGATAGTAGGTTGAAAACGGTATATACTACCGGGGAATTGAGCATTTATGGAGCAACGCTCAATGGCAAATATGCAGGAATGGAGGGTTTTAGTCTGTTGACGGGAGGGAGGATTCCTGTTTTCGGGCTTGTTGAAAGGTGATTTACTCAAGTCATGTTTCGACTCCGCCCAGCATGACGTATTGAATGACAATAACTTTCAAGTCACCCTGAGCGGAGTCGAAGGGTACTTGAAAAAAATATTGAGGTTTTTCAACAAGACTGCAGGCAGGGAGCGAGAAAGTCTGTGATTTGAAGATGGATTCCCGCTTTCGCGGGAATGACAGAGAAAAAAGAGCGGGAATGACAGAGAAAGAAAGTGGAAATGACAGAGAAAAAAGAGTGGGAGTGACAAAGAAAAGAGTGTGAGAATAACAAAAAAAAGAGAGTGAGGGTGTCAAGAAAAGAGAGTGGGGGTGACAAGAAAAGAGAGTGGGGATGACAAAGAAAAGAGAGTAGGGGTGACAAAGAAAATAGTGGGGGAATAACAGAGAAAAGAGAGGGAGTGACAGAGAAGAGTGACGGAAGAGAGAGGATGAAAAACATAGGAATGACAAGAAGAA
>JAJRZL010000184.1 GCA_024275255.1 Candidatus Zixiibacteriota bacterium
CTTGTGATGCCAATTGCTTTATTTTCTCTTCAGTATTCATTTATCCCTAATCACTGCGTTAAACTTTTCCTTTAACATACCAATAACTTTTTGTTGTACGGCATCGACTTCCTCGCTCGATAAACTACCCTTTGATGAGCGGTAACTTATGGAAATCGCAATCGATTTTTTCCCGGATTCAATCTGTTTCCCGGTATATACATCAAATAAATCAACAGATTCCGCCAATTCTCCCGCTGTTTCTTTAACAGCATCAATGACCTCTCCAACCGGCACACTCAAATCCAGCATCATAGCAATGTCACGAGGAGCAGCGGGGTATTGTGGTAACGGTGTAAACTCAATCTGTCGCGTGCTTATGCCTGCAAGCTCCTCAATACTAAATTCGACAATCAGCACCGGCTGTTTTATATCAAGAAAATCAGTAATGCCCGAGGCAACCTGACCAATGCTGCCGATGGGTGTATTATCGAGTTTTACAATATATGATAAAGACTTGTCAAATCCGGGCAGCTCTGCAGCTTCAAACGACCATGAACCCCATCGAAAATGACTGCGAACCAACTCCAAGGCACCGGTAAGGTCGTAAAAATCGAACAGGCGAGGAGTTTCCCGCCAGGTATTGGGAGTCTTCCCTGTCACTGCCAGCGCAACCCGCCCCTCTTCCTTCCAATCTTCAGAAGCGGAAGGTGGGAAATATACTTTCCCAATTTCAAAAAGTTTCAAATCGATATTACGATGGGCAACATTATGACTTATTATCGTGAGCATTGACGACATCATACTGTTTCGCATGACATCAAGCTCCGCTGTTGCCGTATTCAAAAGATGTACCGCCGGCAAATCCGGATTTATTTTTTTGACCAGCTTGCTGTTTGCCAAACCATGGCTGAGCACTTCGTCAAACCCGGCACCGGTGAGCAATGTCCGCATTTCTTCGACAAACTTGTCTTCCGGATGAATAGGAGTAAATAACGGTCCGATATTTGTGATAGCATCGGGTACATTGAAAAAGCCTTCAATACGGACAACTTCTTCGATTAAATCTATTTCCCGCTCAATATCCGGTCGAAATGTTGGGACGGTGACAGAGAGTTTCTCTTCTGTTTTCACCTCAAATTCGAGATTCGAAAGTATTTGCGCCATCCGTTCCACGGAAAGTGAAGTGCCGAGTATATCATTGCATCGTTGCGGGCGAAGATCAATCGTTTTCGGTTCAATCGGTTTGGGATAACAGTCAACCACCCCGGCAAGGACTTCTCCTCCGCACAGCTCTGCCATAAGGGCAGCGGCTCTGTCCATGGCATAGAGGACTCCGTTCGGGTCTGCACCCTTCTCAAAACGAGTGGAAGACTCGGTCACAAACCCGAGATGTTTCCTGCTTTTACGAATTACCGAGGGATTAAAATATGCCGATTCCAGCAATATATTTGTTGTTGTATCTTCAACTTCCGAATCCAATCCGCCCATGACCCCGGCGGCGGCGACACCGGTGTTCCCGTTGGTAATCAACAAAACATCGGGAATCAACTCATGTTCTTTACCGTCAAGAGTAGTAAACATTTCTTTATCACGTGCCCGCCGGACAACTACCTTACGGGAACCAAACCGGTCCAGGTCGAACGCATGTAACGGGTGACCAGTTTCCAGTAACACATAGTTTGTTATATCGACCACATTATTGATGGGACGGATACCGGAAATTAGCAGTTTCCGTTTTATCCACCACGGTGACGGTCCGATTTTTACATTCTTTATCACCCGTGCCGCATACCGCGGGCAGGCATCACTATCTTCAATAGCAACCGAGATTATATCCAATGCTTTTTCCTCAACCTCAATAAGGGAAATCTTCGGTTTCCGAACTTTCACCGATGCCAGCGCTGCTGCATCACGGGCAATGCCGATAGCGCTCATGGAGTCGGGACGATTGGGAGTCAATTCAAACGTAAGCCGGTAATCATCATACGCAAGATATTCTTTCAAAGGTGTTCCTATTGGAGCATCGCTATCAAGTACCATGATACCCGAATGATCATCAGAGATACCCAGTTCCCGTTCTGAACATATCATGCCCGATGATTCGATTCCTCTGATTTTAGCTTTACGGATGACCATGTCACCGGCAAGCCTGGCACCAACCAACGCCACCGGCACTTTTTGCCCGACAGCCACATTGGGAGCACCGCACACCAGCTCTTTTGTTTCCGACCCAAGGTTGACCGTGGCTAATCGAATTTTATCCGCACCTTCGATAGGTTTCAACTCGACCACTTCACCAACCACAACATTATCCATAAAACGACCGACTGCCTGAATATCTTCGCAAGCGGTCCCGCAATTGGTGAGCCGTTCAGCCATCTCATCTACCGACCAGTCAAGACCGGTGAGTTCTATCAGCCAGTTATATGAAATCTTCATGGTTTACCGAAACTGCCTCAGGAAGCGTATATCATTATTGAAGAATAAACGAATATCATTGATTTTATATTTCAACATTGCCGGACGTTCTACCCCCATACCAAACGCATAACCGGTATATTTTTCACTGTCGATTCCGGCATGTTCCAGCACATTGGGGTCTATCATTCCACAACCGAGAATCTCCAACCAGCCGGAATTTTTACATACCCGACACCCCTTCCCACCACACAGGAAACAGGACACATCAACCTCTGCCGATGGTTCCGTAAAAGGGAAATAGGACGGGCGGAAATTCAACTTTACCTCTTCTCCGAAAAATGCCTTACAGAAAGCAACCAGGACACCTTTCAAATCCGAAAGTGTCACCCCTTCATCAACCAGAAAACCGTCAACCTGATGAAACGCGACATGTGCCCGCATGGAAATCGTTTCATTACGGAAACAACGTCCAGGGGTAATAATTTTTATCGGCGGTTTCCGTCGAGCGATTTCTCTCGCCTGTACTGGGGTAGTATGGGTCCGTAACAACCGTCCTCCCTCAACAAGTAAGGTGTCCTGCATATCACGGGCAGGATGATCAGCGGCAAAGTTGAGCGCTTCAAAATTATAGTAATCTGTTTCGATGTCAGGACCGTGAGCAATTTCAAATCCCATCCCATGGAAAATCCGA
>JAJRZL010000185.1 GCA_024275255.1 Candidatus Zixiibacteriota bacterium
ATTGGCATCGTAGTCACGGAACTGTCACAATTATACCAACTGGTTAAAGAACGGCATATTGATTTGGTGCTGGTGGAGCAGTCACACACCGAGATAAAGCGACCGATTACCACCAAGATTCGCCGGTACAACGGGCTGACAGAAATCTGGCTCATGCCCCGTGGTGATTTTTACGAAAACTATGACAATGAATATATTGACGGCTCCTTTCCGCTCGGACTCGGCGAAGAAAAAATAATAGATAAAGTTACACATATTCTTCACGGCAAAGATTTGCTGGCGGAATATGGTCTGGTGGGACGTTCAAGCAGGATGAAAGCCCTGGCGGAAACTATCGAACGGGTTGCCCCGACAGAGGTCCCGGTGTTGATTGTGGGACCATCGGGTTCCGGCAAGGAATTGATAGCCCGTGCAATACATACCCATTCCAAACGAAGCCAGAAACCATATATTGCCTTAAACTGCGGAGCGTTAGCGGAAGGGGTGTTGGAATCCGAGCTGTTCGGTCATGAGCGCGGTGCGTTTACCGGCTCGGTATCAAAACGGGAAGGGTTGTTTCGCAAAGCAGAAGGCGGTACCATATTCCTCGATGAAATAGGTGAAACAACTCCCAATATGCAGGTAAAGTTGCTCCGTGTTCTTGAAGACGGTACCTATTACCCGGTCGGCTCCTCGATTGCACAAAAAGCCGATGTCCGGGTTGTTGCCGCCACTAACCGTGACTTGACCGAAGCTATCGCTGAGCGACTGTTCCGGGAAGATTTGTATTTTCGTATCAGCGTGGTGAAAATAGTAGTGCCATCGCTCCTGGAACGAAAAGGAGACATTCAACCGTTATTGCAACATTTCTGGCGCGAACACCCCGATCTCGATTACACCGATTCCGCTCTGGAATTGCTCATGCAGTATGACTGGCCCGGTAATGTTCGGCAATTGAAAAACTTCGCTGACCGTATGGTTGCCTTGAAACCAAAAGGATTGATAGATACTGAGGACGTAGAGCGTTTCCTTGATGAACAGTACACAACGGTAAAACATCTTCCGGTATCTACCGGCAAGACCCCCGAAGAAGCCGGGCAGGAACTTATCTACCATGCTATCCTGCAACTTGGCAATGAAATTCGTATGCTTCGTGACCTGATAACCGCCCACCTTCCCAGTGAGCACCCTGAAGAAGAGCTGGATACGACTGTTACCCCGGTAGAAACAGGAGCAACTATCGAGGAACTGGAAAAAGCCGCTATTCAACGTATGCTCGAAGCAACCGGCGGAAACCGCAAAGAAACTGCTCGTCGCCTGGGTATTGGAGAACGAACCCTGTATAGAAAGCTGCGCCGATATAACCTTCGCTGACTATGCGTACTGTTTTGACACTGGTCGTTCTGTTTGTTCTCGCAACAACAAGGGGGCACACACAAAACCTGTCAACTGATGTATATCCTACCGATGAAGAACTGTTCAACGCCGTTGTTCTTGGTGAAATCAGTTTCTCCGATTACCTCACATTAAAAGAAATTATTGCCAATGGCATTGACTCCACTACCCGCTACATCCTTGACGAAGTACCCAATCTGGCGGCACTCCTCAAGGAACATAACGCTCTGCCCACCGAACTTGAACAGGAACAACAGCAGCCATTTATCGCTATTCCGATAACCACAAGGGAGGTGACGGGCGAATGGCATCATGTTTTCTACCAGGAATTAACAGAACAGGAACGCAGCCGCTATCGGTCAACATTGCGGCTTTTTGCCGGCAATACTATCAGGGCAAAGCTCCAAAGCGAACGTGAATACAGCGGTAAAGAGCGCTTTACCCGTCGGTCAATCAGTTATCGAAACAAGCATAGTATCCTGTGTGAACTCATAGTCGGCAATTTTACCCGACGGCTCGGGCTGGGGACGGTTTACGGTTACCGGGGGAAATTGCTGGCGTCATCAACAAAACTCAACAACGAATCGATACTGTACCCGGACTATGGAGGAGCGAACGGATTATATGTGTATTTCAAAGGGAAAAGCCCCTGGTCGTTGCAGGCGCTTGTTTCCATCAACAAGGATACAGAGTACCGGATAGCATCCTCGGCAACAACGGTAACATGGCAAAACGATACCTGGGTGCTGGCAACAACAGGCGGATTCACCCGGCTCACTGACAGAATAAATCATACACGCACAACCGACAGTAAAGTCAGCCTGACAACAAGGTACATGTATGATGCCGGGTATATTGCCGCTGAAATTTGTTCACAGCTCGCTTCACGCGGCGGGTTCAAAGCAGCGGTATGGGAAGGAAGGCATCGCTTTTCCCAGGCTGATATTCGATATGCCGGGTGGTGGTATGACAACGATTATGTCGATATAACCGCCGGAAGCAAAGCCGGTAATTTTCGCCACCGGGACAGCCTGGTTGAAACAGGCTTCGATTATTCCACCAAACGAACCGGGATTACAGGTGGATTTCTAAAAACGGTAATCGTTCTTATTCCGGGAATAAATCTGGTACAGTCCGTAGTGTACTCGGCAGCGGACAGAAATAATTACAATGTACAATCGTTAAGTGGCATTATCCGAAACGTCAATCCGCACCTGTCAATCAGGATAGATTACCTGCAAAAGACAACACGGCGAACGGGTACATCGTTCAAAGCCGATAATCAACAAACACGATTGGAAGCACGAGTTAAAACTGGCACACTTTCGATGAGAAGTTATATTGGGTATCATACAAAAACAAATCAACGGGATTATTGGTCGATGTTTTTAAGGTTACGCATGAAATCAATACAGTTCGGCAACATTGACATCTGGTCGAATGTAGCACAACTTGATTTCAAGCGGAGATGTATTAATTATTGGTATGGGTATGTTCGTAACGAATACCGATTGTTTATGAACTTATATTCAGGTTTCAAGCTCAGTCACCGATATAATCGACATACCGAGCATAAACACCTGACCACAATTACCATGGAGGTAACCGCACAGATATAATGAGACACGGAATCACTGTACTGGTATTAATAGCACTAATTATCTGCTCCGGGGGGTCCGTATCGGCAGATATGATAGTGAATGAGGTCATGGCAAATGAGCCGGGAGCATTTGTCTCACTGGAATGGATTGAAATATATAATAACTCATCGGGAGTGGAACTACTTTCCGATTATACTCTTGAAATCCTCGACGGCAACACCAGCAATATCAACGAACTGTACTTCAGCGACACCCTGACATTCCAGCCGTATGAATACCTGATAATATGCCGCAACCTGATATCTGACGGCACTACCCAGGGCTTTGAAGGGGTCTGGGGAGACAGCAGTCTTATCTGGGGAGATACCTATTTTGAATCGGCTATTCCCAAACCGATTGAGATGACATTTTCACTGAACAACGCTTCCGGAAGTGTGAGACTGGTCGGGCTGCAGGGGGTAGTTTCCGAGCTAAGCTGGGACAGATCCGGCGCTGATGGTGTTTCGTGGGAGAGAGTTTCGTTCACTTCAAATATCATTGATCAATCCATCGACCCCAAAGGAGCAACTCCGGGAACACTGAACTCGTTGACACCGGTTGATGAAGATTTAGCATTGGAACTTGACAATATTCATACCAATAATGGTGAAACGGTGATTTCATTTGCCATTTACAACGTTGGTAATAACAGCGTCAGTGGAAAACAACTTCAAATCAAGGAACGGACCCAGTCAGGCTCTCATGATTTGGAAACCATTGATATCCCGACCATCATCTCATCAGCAACATATACGTTTGAGCGTCGGTATATTCTTGATGGCTACTATACAACGTTGGAATGCGTTCTTTCTGAAGATGACCGCCTGTCTAACAACGTAGTAAAAACCCAGGTACCGGGGAGTAAATATCCCCCGTTGAGCTTGTCGGAATTTCTGGCAAACCCCACCAGTGAACTGAAAACCGAATGGATAGAGCTGGCAAACCGTTCGGATACGGTTGTTGATTTACATGACTGGCAGTTTGGTGATGCCCTTGTTCTTTATCATGTAACGGACGATACCTTTCTCCTCTACCCCGATGAGTTTATCGTCCTTGCCGATGATACAACTGAGTTTCTTTCGTTCTATTCATCATTTGATGGGCTGCTTCTCCAACCGTCGCAATGGGCTACTCTCAATAACGATGTTGATGTTGTCCGGTTGGTGGACTTATACGGATTTGTGGCTGACAGTTTGTATTACGACAGGCTGTTCCCTCAAAACAGTACCTGGGGAAAAGGTGAAGACAGCAACCATGAAAATAAATGGGGCATTTCAGAAATACCGGGAGGCACACCGGGAGAACCAAACCGGGTATTTTTTGAGCCGAACAGTCCCTATATGTCATTAGATATATACCCCAACATTATTTCTCCCGATGGTGATGGTATTGATGACTTTGCCACTATCACTGTCGGAGCGCCGGGTGGAAATGAATATGAGCTAAAAATATATGATAAACAGGGACGGACAGTTTATACTTTCGACCGGGTTAGCGATGAAAATATCTGGATGGGGCTATCAAGTTCCGGCAGCCGGTTGCCGGTGGGGATTTATCTTGTGTATTTTGAAGTTACAGGAGGAGAGTCGGTTAAAAAGCCGATTGTAATTGCACGATGAAAATATCAGGGACACGGATTGTTTGCTGGTTCACAGGGATAGTATTGTTTTTCAGCTTGTCGGCGTTTGGGTTTGATTTCACCACCGGTCGCAGTATTGGTCTTGGTAAGGCGATAGTGCTTTCAGACCCCTCGGCGGCGGCACTGGTATCGAACCCGTCGATTACCACCCCCACCGGGCAGTGGCTTGTCGAACTGGGGGCTAATCGGAAATTTGAAATCAAGGATCTCGATGAGTTGTTCTTTGCTGCAGCCTATCGATACCAAAAGTTTACCGGGGCAATTGGGTTGTCCCAGTTTGGATACCAGGATTTTTATGCCGAACGAACCCTCAAGCTTGGTTTTGCATATCAGTACGAATCCGTGGGGCTGGGATTGACATTTTCTTCGCTCTTCGTTTCGTTCGGACGAGGATATAAGAGCCTGAGTGCCAGCACCGTCGGATTATCTTTCGGGTACAGCTATCAACGCTTTTACGGAAGTTTCGCTGCCGATAACCTGACCTCTCCCACTCTCTACGATGGTGGTATCGCTATCCGCCCGAAATACACCGCCTACATGGAACTTCTCGGCTATGGTTCCTATTCCATCACCGGTCGGGCAACATTTGAAAAAACCGAGAGTCCACAGTTTACTATCGGGCAAAAACTCACCCTTTCATCGCGGGCATCAATTTTGTGGGGACTTTCATCGGGACCGCTCACATATGGTGGAGGAGTGGAGTTTATCCTCAAGGATGCCCACATAACGTATGCCGCTTCGTATCATCCCGTACTCGGTTTTACCCAGGGAATGGCTCTTTCCTACGGCGGCGGAACAAACAAGTCACCAATAATCGACAATGGTGTACAATAATATAAAGACAACAACCAGAGAAGAATAACTCATGGTGGTTCCGTTACTGACTCGAACAGCTATCGAAGAACGCGAGCAACAATTCCTTGCCCCTTATGCCGCCCATGCAGCCTTGTCAAAAGGCAGAGTGTATCCGCAGCATGAACACCCATTGCGTACCGTATTCCAGCGAGACCGTGACCGCATTGTCCATTCCACTGCTTTTCGACGGCTGGAATATAAAACACAGGTCTTTATCCCCCATGAACGAGACCATTTTCGCACCCGGTTGACCCACACTATCGAAGTCGCTCAAATTGCCCGCACCCTTGCCCGCAACCTAAGCCTGAATGAAGACCTTGCCGAAGCTATCGCTCTTGTTCACGATCTCGGACACACACCGTTCGGGCACAGCGGCGAAGATGTCTTAAACGAGCTGCTTGCCGACTGTGGCGGATTTAACCACAACCACCAGTCACTGCGTATTGTCGATTTACTGGAGCAACGTTACCCGGAACACCCCGGATTGAACCTAACCTACGAAGTGCGCGAAGGAATCGCCCGCCATGAAACATCAGTCAAAATCGCCATAGAGGAGTTTGCAGAGTATTCACAACCGACCCTCGAGGCATCACTGGTGGATATTGCCGATGAAATCGCATACAACGCTCATGATATCGACGATGGGTTATCATCGGGAATCATTACATTTGATATGCTGCGAGCATGTAAGTTTTGGGATGTTTTCGAGTTGGGTAATGACAAAAGACTTCAAACACTGAACCTCGACCAACAGCGCTACCAGGTGGTGCGGCAGTTAATCAACCAGTTTGCGACTAATGTGATTGAAGAAACCCGACAGATGATTGATCAACACCACCTGACTGATATATTCTCCGTTCGTACCTGTCCTGAAAAAATTGTGAAATACGATGAAGAAACTCAAGAAGTTGTTACAGACCTGAAGCAATTCCTGTTTACTCATTTGTATCGTCATCCCCGGTTGCAGGCAATGTCGGACCGTGCCCGCAATATCATTGAAACAATCTATACCCGGCTCAACAACAATCCAAAACGAATGCCTGCCCGTTTTCAGGAAATGCTGTTATCGGAACGTAAAGAAAAAGTTATTGCCGATTATATAGCCGGCATGACCGATCGCTATGCCGAAAAAATATATAATGAAATGACTCAATAGCACAGCGAGCTATGCTATTTATATCATGTGAATACTGACTCCTGCAAACCAGGCAATCGTCAATACTACCCCGCTTCCCAGTAAACATCCCGCCATCTTTCCCAGCGAAGTCGTAATGGGATCGCGGGATTCATCAATCCCCCTGCTTCGAAGCCATCGAGCGATATACCCTTCAAAAAAACCGGCGATACCATCAGTCACGGCATCACCAATAACACCGCCGATAATAGCACCAACAACTCCAAAAGAAACACCGCCGATAACCGCAAAGAAAGTAAGTAACCCGGTATCTATCATTCCAAAAATAATATCGGGAATAACACTCTTCGTGAAGCGACCGGCAAGCAGCAACCCAATCAACGGAATAACGGTAATCGCAATAACAGCCGGACCAACCGGGAACCGGGAACGAAGCGTAATAATCCCGAGAACAACGACTACAATACTGGCAACACCGATATAAGCTGCTCTGCGGAAAAATTGCATGGTATCAATGCTTCATGAGTATCGCAAGAGCTATGGAATGAAAAATAGTCTCTATTGAATCCGCCCGGGCTGGCATTACTACCGGTACAGTCCCATTAACCAACACACCCCCCATCTGTGCTTTGCCATAGAGTGCCATTGCCTGATAAATCCCGTATGCGGTTTCGATATTCGGAGCCAGTAAAGCATCTGCCTGACCTGCAACCTCCGAATCCGTTATTCCTTTTGATTGGGCAGCAGGGAAATCGACAGCACAATCGAATGACAGAGGACCATCAACATACCCGCCCTTTATCTGTTTCCGACCGGACATCTTTGCCAGGACAGCACCATCAATGGTCACCGGCATCTGGGGATATACCACCTCAACAGCAGCCAGTACCGCAATACGGGGCATATCAATACCGATAACATGAGCAGATTGGATGAGATTATTTATTAACGCTATTTTTTGTTTCAAATCCGGGGCAACCGTTACCAACGCATCACTCAACAATAACAACTTGGGATACTTTCCCGGTTTGATTACCGCAACATGACTGACCAGTTTCCCCTTCTTGACAAATGCTGTTTCGTGATGAAAAAGAGTTCGTATAAACCGGTTCGTATCGCTCATCCCTCGTATAAGAATATCAGCTTCCCCTTTTTCTGCCATGCGTACTGCTGTTGGCAGTGATGAAAGTTCATCCTGCGGTTCTTTGATATCAACACCTTGCAGACTAAAATTATGTTCATCAGCAGCTTTTTTTACAGTATCAGAATTTCCAACTATCACCAATGTCATCAAACCGGCATCAATAGCTTGAGCACACGCATGAAAAACGTTGGCATATTCCGGCTCCGGCAATACTGCCCGGAAAGGTTTCGCTGCTGTTTTTTCCCCGGCTAGTTGTAACATCTGCTCAAAGGTATGTACCATCGGGATATTGATCTGTTCTGTTGTAGTCATCGTCCCTACTCCCAAATCCCGTTTTGTTTATAGTAGTCTGCCAATATACAGGCAATGGCAAGCGAGGCTTTTTTATTTTGTACCGTGTCGGTTCTTGAAACGAGCGACACCGGAACTTTGGCACCGACAATGACACCCGCAAACACCGCATCAGCAAAATTGATAAGAGATTTGGCAATGATATTGCATTCCTCAATGGAATCGACAAGGAAAATATCGGC
>JAJRZL010000186.1 GCA_024275255.1 Candidatus Zixiibacteriota bacterium
TCGCCTTAAGAAAAAACCGTTACTCCCGATATAATAGGTGTCATCAATAAACGAGATACTGAGTATAATACATGAATTTACGGTATTACACCTTTCAACATTTCCACTCAAGTATTCTTATCCATTCCCCGTAATGGTTTCTCTCTCCGTGGGGCTGTAAACTTATATATTCACAAATAATCAGTTTTTTTTAAGGTTCGTAATCATGTTTACGTTTTTGAAACTATTATTGCATGATATGAAGGATGATTTCGGTCGTTTTCGTTTCTGGTTTTTCCTGACCCGAAATCTACCGGGGCAGTGCGGGTTCTATATTCGGAAACGACTCTTATCAGATAAATTCAAGTCTGTCGGAGAGAATCTCGTTATTCATATCGGTGTCAGAATAAGGAATTATGACAAAATTGCAATTGGCAATAATGTCGAACTCGGTGCAGAAACATTCTACCAGGCATTAGGTGGGCTGGTTATCGGTGACAATACCATAATCGGACCGGGGGCGAAAATCTGGACTATTAACCACAAATTTGATGACCCTGATACGCCTATTATGAAACAGGGTTGCCAGTATAAAAAAGTTGTTATCGGTAATAATGTCTGGATAGGCGCTAACGCCTTCATTATGCCGGGAGCGCATATCGGTGACGGGTGTATTATCTCTGCCGGTTCTGTTGTCGGGGGAAAAAGAATTGCGCCATATTCCATTTTAGCCGGTAATCCAGCACGAGTAATCGGAAAAAGAGATCAGCATCCCGATTCCCATCGTGCTGTTTCACATAACTAAAAACATAGATATGGAACAACCAGCGCACATATAATTTGAAAAAACACTTCAATTATTCATATATCATCTCCCGGTCAAAATTGTTATATTGCCTCGTGAAAAAGAACGGAGTTTTCCGTTGCTGGTGAGTATAACAGTAAGCACACAGTGCATAACGTGTGAAAGGGTTTGTTGAAAAAGGTATTTTGTGGGTGTCATGCTTTCCGCCTAGGCAGACTCAGCACGACTTGTTGAATGACAATGTGTTTCAAGTCACCCTGAGCGGAGTCGAAGGGTGACCGAAAGAGAATACTGAGGTTTTTTAGTAAGCCCTTTCGCAAGAATAACAGGGAAAGGCAGGAATGGCTGTTCCCTTGTAACCGGATAACCGGTACATGAATAAACGTATGGCAGTAAAGTTGTCTATGAATAATATGACATCACCATGGGCAGAACAAAACTCGCAGACCAAGAGCGACTCTCCGAGAATGTTTGACCGCATAGCGCATCGCTATGATTTCCTTAACCGGTTACTCTCAGGAAGGCGTGATGTTGCCTGGCGAAAACGACTTGTAGCCAGTCTTCCGGAAAAACCAGACCTCGAGATGCTTGACCTTGCAACCGGAACTGGTGATGTGCTGCTGAGTTCCTGCAAGCTGCGAACAAACATACAATTCGGGGTCGGGCTGGATCCTGCCGGCAATATGCTTGCTATCGCCCGGCAAAAAAAGTCCGCTGCTAATCTTGAGTCAGCTATTTCCTTTGTACGCGGCGATGCCCTTCGTCTTCCCTTTGCCAGTAACTCGTTCGATGCGATAACTATTGCGTTTGGTATTCGTAATATTCCCGATGTTACCCGTTCCCTGCAGGAGATGCACCGTATTCTCAAGCCGGGAGGAAAAGTGTTGATACTCGAATTTTCACTGCCGAAAAACAGTGTGCTCCGTTTCGGATATCTTGTATATTTCCGGTATATCCTGCCTTTGATTGGCTCCTTTATTTCCGGTGATGCCGGTGCGTACCGGTATTTGAATCAGACAGTGGAAACGTTCCCGTATGGGCAGGCATTCTGTACACTGATGGAGCAGGCAGGATTTCAAGAAATACGGGCGGAGCCCTTGACGATGGGTATTGCTACGTTGTACACTGGATTGCGAAGATAACGGTTTTGACTGGATAACCTGTATATTGAATAGGAAAGAAGTATGACACCGGTTTCAACTGAACGTACGGTATATCCTCTTGCTGATGCCATCAAAGAAATGGCAGTACGGGTTCGGGAAGCATTGACCTCACCAACTATGCAGCAGTCACAACCTGTTATTCGGTTACAAGTGCCCGTTGAAACCACTGACATATTGTCATGGTTGCAGGTGCAACATACTTTCCCACACATTTACTGGTCAGGCAGGGATGAAGCATTCGAAACCGCTGCTGTCGGAATTGCAGACGAGCTATTAACCATCGAACACCTGGCAAAATATCTTACTGGGGAACATTCGGACAACATTCGTTATTATGGTGGTTTTCGGTTTGACCAGACAGTACCACATGATACAAGCTGGGGCAATTTTGGTGATACTCGTTTTATCCTGCCGCGATTTGAACTTGCCCGGCAAGAACACGAATATATGTTCGCTTGTCATATCATCGCGGAGCATGACTGCCAACAGCTTGACACCATTCTGAATCAACTTGACCAGTTAACATCAACAACCCACGTTGACACCCTGTCAATCCCTCCCCTGATACACAGAACTGACCTCCCGGAAAAAAACCAATGGGAAAAGACTATTCAATCTGCCCTGGATATGATTACCCAAGGGGCTATTGATAAAATAGTCCTCGCCCGTGAAAGTACCCTGACTTTTACAGAACAGCTTTCCCCGCTTGCTTTGATACAGAAGCTGAAAATCCACACCAATGGTTGTTACCACTTCTGTTTCGCTTCTTCTGAGCAAGTTGCGTTTCTGGGTGCTTCTCCCGAGCAATTGTATGTTCGTGACAGGAATCATATCAAAAGCGAAGCCCTCGCAGGAACCCGTCAGCGGGGCAATGATGACAATATCGACGCTCGTCTTGGAGATGAGCTGTTAACCAGCGATAAAGATATCAGGGAACATCGCTATGTCATCGAGGGAATAACAGGAGCCTTTCGACAGTTGTGTCGGGAATACAGCGGCGGGGAGGATGTGGAACTGGTCAAATTATCTCGGGTGCAGCACCTGGTATCATATCTTTCGGGAGAATTAAAAGAGAACAAAACCGACAGCGATATTCTCCAGACCTTGCATCCGACACCGGCGGTTTGCGGTTCGCCTACGACTGCAGCACAAAGACAGATTGCCATGTTGGAACCGTTTGACAGGGGCTGGTATTCCGGACCTGTCGGCTGGGTCAGCAGGGACAAAGCGGAGTTTGCCGTGGCGATTCGCAGTGGCTTGATTACTGGCTCAACACTTAAACTTTATTCCGGCGCCGGGATAGTTGACGGTTCCCACCCGGAACAGGAATGGGACGAAATAGAAAGTAAAATTCGTAACTATCTTCGAATAGTAACCGAACAATGAAAACCGCATATACCAGCCTGAACAGCCTTTGGGCAACCTTGTATATCGAGGAGCTGGTACGCAACGATGTGACCTGTTTTTTTCTCTCTCCCGGTTCCCGTTCCTCCCCATTGACAGCAGCAGCGGCACTGAACCAAAATTGCGAAACATATGTTCATTACGATGAGCGAGGGGCTGCTTTTGCCGCGGTAAATTATGCCCGTGCATCGAGAAAACCGGCAGCATTGATATGCACTTCGGGAACGGCAGCAGCCAACTATTACCCGGCGGTCATTGAAGCATCCATGTCACACCTGCCATTGATTATTCTAACAGCCGACCGTCCACCGGAACTGCGTCATACCGGAGCCAACCAGACTATCAACCAGGTACAGCTTTATGGTGACTATGTACGGTGGTTTGTTGATATGCCCTGCCCTGACAGTTCCCTACCACCCGAATCACTTTTGACAACTATTGATCAGGCAGTCCATCGGGCATGTCGTCCACCAGCCGGACCGGTGCATCTTAATTGCATGTTTCGGGAACCGCTGGCTCCTGTAGGTGATGAGCAGGATTTTTCAGAGTACCTCGTACCCATCAGGCAATGGATGACTTCCACCACCCCGTACACACAATATCACCAATCGGTACAGGTTCCAGAGCTGCCATCTTTGGAAACGGCTGCTGACATAATAAAGAAGACCGAACAGGGGGTGATAATTGTCGGGCGACTCCGCTCCCGGCAGGAAAAAGAAGCAGTGGAAAAACTCTGCAAAGTTCTTACCTGGACCCTGATGGCTGATAGTACTTCCGGGTTGCGAACAGCAAGCACTTCCCATTGCCGTGTTCCATACTACCCCTCTATTCTGCATTACGAGCTGTCCGAGGGACAATGTTCTCCTGTCA
>JAJRZL010000187.1 GCA_024275255.1 Candidatus Zixiibacteriota bacterium
CATATTCACACCCTATACCCCCGGTTCATTGGTCCTTCCCCACCTTGTTGACGGGCGATATCCCGGTTGATTTTTTCGGCTGACTTGTAGGCATCGTATATCCCGTAAATCCATAAAATAGGGGTCGTCACAATGCCCACCAGAATAATAATAAGCAGGGCAGAAATAGAATAGAGAATAATAAAGAACACCCCTTTTGCAATCTGTCCGTTGTATATTTGCCCCAAGCCCATGTAAAAGAACGATAAAATAGCTGCCAATCCCGGGTTTTTATAAAAAACTGGACTTGAACCGTTAGCCACCGAATACTCCTTCTAACAGATGATTATTACCTTGTTCAGTATAATACATGAACACATAAGACCAATACAATACTTTTTTTGCACAGCAGAGAGTCTTTACCCAATTGCTTTTACTCCGATACAATAGAATATACGGGAGGAGTATATAGAATGTTTTGGACAAAAAGAGCTGTGCTTGTCATTTGCCTGTTTATAATAACCGGATGCAGCCGTCATTTTACCGTCATAAGAGCACAGCAGAAAACAGGAAACCCAACGGTTCAAAATACAAATACATCAACTACCGAACGTTCTTTTGAAGAAACCATGCGTGAAGGATTGATTCTGTTCCGTCAAGGCAACATGGAGGCGTCCCAGCTACAGTTTGAAAAGGCAATCGAGCAGTCTCCCTATAACTGGCGTGGGTATTATTACCTTGGGCTGGTACTGACTAAAAAGGAACAATATGCTCCGGCATCTTCCCGGTTGTTCAACAGTCTTGACTATGCACCGGAAGATAAACGCGAGCGTAGTTTGATTTATGTTGCCATTGCGGAAAACTACGAAGCCCAGGGAGAATTTGGCAAAGCAGAGTTAAACTATCATACCGCCTTAAATCTCAACCCCAACTCTCAGCAAGCCCGCAACGGGATGCTTCGCCTGAAACGTCGGGCACAGCAATAACATAACTCTTCCTGAAATAATTATATCATCACGGTTGCGTAAGAACCATTATTTCATTATAGGTATTCCTATGAAAGAATGGAAAACCAGGCAACTATCTATCAATCAGTATGATGATATTATCAATCTCTGGAAAAAAGCGGGTTTGCCGTTTCGACCACGAGGAAGGGACAGCCGTGCTCATATTGCCCAAGAGATGGAAGGAACAGATACGGCTTTTATCGGTATTTTCGATAACAACAAACTGGTAGCAGCAGGGCTGGCAACATACGATGGACGAAAAGGATGGATAAATCGGGTAGCAGTGGACCCTGATTATAGAGGGCGAGGACTGGCAGGAAAAATTATAACAGCTTGTGAGCAATTCCTTGAGGGAATTGGAGCGGAAATCATCGCCTGCCTGATAGAGGATTACAATAAACCCTCAATGGCACTGTTTCAAAAACACGGGTATATCCTAGGCAAAGATATTCTTTACTTCTCAAGACGAAAATCACCTGACATATAAGAAAGTAATGGTACGTAAATTATGAAACGGATCTCAAAACATTGCTTATTTTGTCTGTTACCCATTTGTAATTACGGTTCATAAATATGTATTATAACAAATAGTAACAATAATCATTTTTATAAAAGGCATACGATGGCAAATACGGCAAAAAGAATGATCGTCCTTCTCATAACTATTGCCTGTACTATCCTGTCAATGACATACTCTTCTTTCTCACAACAACATTTGGGACCACCCCCACCGACAAAAGTTGATACGGTATTTGACACCCTGCATAATGTTGTTATCCCCGACCCCTATCGCTGGCTGGAAGATGGTTCATCGGATGAGGTCCGGCGATGGACCGAAGCCCAGAATGCTTACTTTCAAAAATACATCAACCGGTATCCCGAACGGGACCAACTGAAACAAACGATGACTTCGTTATTATCAATCGGCAGTTTCAGTTCTCCCAGGATTTTTGATAGTGTGTTGTTTTATAAACATCGTACCGGAAGTGAAAACCATTCTATCCTCTACGTGCAATTCGGAAAAGACAAGAAGCCAGAAATGCTTATCGACCCCAACAGTTTCTCCACCGATGGCACCGTAGCTCTGGATTGGTGGTTTCCGTCACCGGATGGCTCACTTGTTGCCTACGGGAAATCATCATCCGGCACGGAGCGTTCCACTCTTTATATCATACGAACCGCTGATAAAAAACTACTTGACGATACCATTCCCAACACCCGGTACGCAGCAATAGCATGGTTACCGGATAACAGCGGTTTTTACTATACCCGTTTTGCCATCCCCGGAACCGTTCCGGCAGGTGATGAGGATTACTACCGAAGAGTGTACTTTCACCGTCTTGGTGATAACTGGCAAAACGACTCGCTCATTTTTGGCGGGAATCTTGACAAAACTGTCTGGACCAATGTTGACCTTTCTCCCGATGGCTCTAAACTATTTTGCAGCGAATTCTACGGATGGTCACGTATTGTGTTTTATATGAAAGACCTGAGCAGCTCAGATACCAGCTTTATGAAAGTAACCGGGAATCTTCAAGCTAACTTTCAAATTCAGGCGTTGGATGACTGCTTTTTGATTATGACCAATAATGATGCGCCTCATTATCGGCTTTTCAAAGCTCGTTATGACAACCCCTCCCCGGAACACTGGCGGGAACTTATCCCCGAACAGCGTTCCATTATGCAGTCATTTCTCGTTGTCGATAGCTGTATTGTTGTCAGGCGATTGACCAACGCCACTTCTTCTCTGGAAATCCTCACCTTAGAGGGTGCCCCGGTACGATACATCACCTTACCAGAACTGGGAACGGTTGATGCCGTGCACGGTGAACCTGACGGAACCGATATGTATTTTTATTATTCATCTTACAATATCCCACCGACTATTTACCATTATGATTTCAAGAATGACTCGCTCAACATCTTTGCACAAATAGATGCCGGCATTGATTATTCAAATATCGAGGTGAAACAGGTATGGTACCGTTCTCTCGACAGTACCCCGGTTTCGATGTTCATTGTATATAACCGGAACAGTAAACTCGACGGCAACAACCCGACATATTTGTATGGTTACGGGGGGTTCAATAGTAACATGACCCCTTATTTTTCGCGTGTCATTTCTTTCTGGGTAAACCAGGGCGGAATCTATGCCGTGCCGAACCTTCGCGGGGGTGGAGAGTATGGCGAGGAGTGGCACAACGCCGGTAAACGGGAGCACAAGCAGAACACTTTCGATGATTTTATCGCTGCCGCTGAATACCTGTTTGCCAACGGATACACTTCACCAGAAAAACTATGTATCTCCGGTGGTTCCAATGGCGGATTGCTTATCGGTGCGGTGTTGACCCAACGGCCTGATTTGTGTCGGGCGGCGGTATGTGCGGTTCCTCTGTTAGATATGATTCGATACCACAAATTCCTCATTGCCCGCTTGTGGATTCCTGAATACGGCGTAAGTGACGATTCTGCCCAATTCGCATATTTATACTCCTATTCTCCATATCATCATGTTGTCAATGGGACAAAATATCCGGCGGTGTTATTCAAGGCTTCCGAATCGGATGGTCGGGTGGCGCCGCTCCACGCCCGGAAAATGACAGCTCGTATGCAGGCAGCGAACATTTCAGAATATCCCATCCTCCTGCGCCTGGAAACAAAAGCAGGTCATGGTCAGGGAAAACCTGTCAGTAAACAAATAGAGGAATTGACAGACACGTGGAGTTTTGTATTTAACGAACTGGGAGTACAAATACGACAGCCAATCATCGAAAAGAAATAATCAAACGGGATGAATTATCAGTATTAAAGAAAGGCATTTCACAACATGGCAAATAATAGAATACACACCCGCGGGTTGACTTCGTTTTTCACCCTCTTCGGGTTTATTATCATGTCCATTACCGGACTGGTGCTGTACATTGTTCCGGCAGGGAGAGTTGCCTACTGGACAAACTGGGAACTGATGGGATGGACCAAGACCGATTGGGATAATATCCATATCCTCTCCAGTCTTCTCTTTATTGTCGCAGGGATTTTTCACACCTATTTGAATTGGAAACCGCTGATGAATTACTTCCGTGACAAAGTAACCCACTCAGTGAAACTTCGCAAAGAATTGGTCATTTCATCAGTGATTTCTCTATGGGTGGTTATCAGCTCGTTATATGCTATCCCCCCGCTTGGGTATTTACTGGACTTCAACGCCTATATCAAAACAGTATGGATTACTCATGACGACTACGAACCGCCGTTTGGTCATGCCGAACTGCTCACCCTGAAAGTATTTGCCAAGAAAATGGATATCGACCTTGCCAGAGCAGTCCGCGAACTCAAGGACAAGGGAATCAAGTTTACGAACACGGAAGAAACCCTCGAAGAAATTGCTAAAAACAATAACACCTCACCCATGAACATCTACCTGCTTATCAAGCAGTTTGAACCAAAGCCAGATACCAGTCAGGCAAAGCAGTTTACACCAGAGAGCGTGGAGCTGGAATTTTCCGGAACCGGCATCGGAAATAAAACTATCAATGCCTTGTGTGAACGTATCGGAGTAGATACCACCACAGCATTGCAACGACTCCAGCAAACCGGTATCAATGCTGCCGGTGACCAGACCTTGAAAAGTGTCGGAGAAGCCTATGACTTCAATCCCATCGAAATTTTGAAAGTGATGCTCATAGAAGGATATCAGCCAGATACTACTTTACATTGAAATCATTCTGAATAATATTACCGACAGGGCAAAACGGAAAAGGGAAACAAGGATGGTGATACTGGCGGAGGTAACTGAATTATGGCACAAAGTGATATCATAGTTGATATTTTGGTGGAAATCCCCAAAGGGACACGCAACAAATATGAATACGACAAAGAGATGAAACGAATCCGGTTCGACCGAATGTTGTTTTCGGCGGTTCACTATCCCAGCGATTATGGGTTTATCATGAATACGCTTGCCGAGGATGGCGACCCGCTTGATGCGCTGGTGCTGGTTTGGGAACCCACTTTTCCCGGCTGCCTGATAAAAGCACGCCCGGTGGGGTTGTTCCGAATGGATGACGAGCAGGGACCGGACGAAAAAATCCTTTGTGTGCCTGTCGGTGACCCGATGTGGAATACGATTATGAAACTTGATGATGTTCCCCCGCATTTACTCAAAGAGATAGAGCATTTCTTTGCAGTGTATAAAGAGCTTGAGGACAAGAAAACCGGAATCGAGGGCTGGGAAGACTGTCCCGCCGCTGAACAGGCAATTCGCAATGCCCAGGAACGGTTTCGGAATAAAGAAGTAGTTAAAGATACATTGTGATAATAAAAGAAAACGGTAGAATTTACATTATTCTACCGTTTTACTTATATCAATTTACACAGGGAATCTACAACTCAAAATACTCCTCAAAATGAAAGGTGAGTTTGGGATTGGAGTATTCGCCTTTTTCCTTGTTCAGGACATATCCTCTATCATAATCGCCGGCAATTATTTTTCTCACCATTGCGATAAACCGATCTATTTCATCAGTGGTGTTATACAAACCAAACGACATCCGTATTGTCCCCGGGATATTCGAGCGGTCGCGGGCGAGGATTTGCTCCTCAAGGATTTTCGATTCCTTCTCATCCACCTGCAGCAATTCCTTGACATACGTATGGGCACAGAAACACCCCGAACGTACCCCGATCCCTCCCTCGATACTCAAAATTGCCGCCGCCAGGGCATGAGGAACATCCCCGATATTAAGCGAGATAACCCCCAAACGATTTTTGGCATTATCTGGATTAGTATCGCCGTATATGGTCACTTCCGGCATTTCCCTGAGTTTACGCAGGGCATAGGCGGTTAGTTCGGCTTCATGATTGATAATAGTTTCCCAACCGAGAGTTTCAAACATACGGATGGCTTTCCCAAGCGCCACGACCCCGATAATATCAGGAGTACCGGCTTCTTCCTTTTCCGGTAAATCAGTCCAGTAGGCATCTTCAAGTGTCACAATATCAACCACCCCGCCGCCGACTTCCTGCGGGTCGCCATACTCGAATGTCCTGCGGTCACCAACCAGTACCCCGACCCCAAACGGCGCATACATTTTATGACCGGAAAACACGAGATAGTCAATACAACATTCGGGGTCGTCGGGTTTCATATCAACCGGGCGATGCGGAATCAACTGGGCACCATCGACCAAAATCCGCGCTCCCACACGATGAGCTTCGCAGGCGAAGAAATCAATATCATTGATATAACCGGTAACATTCGATGCTCCCGTGATAGCTACAATTTTCACACGAGACTCATACGTTTTCAGCTTGTTCAGGAAATCCTCACGCGAGATGGTCCCATCCGGGTTCAAACCGACATGCCGAACCGTTCCTGCTCGTCGCCACGGAAGTTCGTTGGAATGATGCTCCATGAGAGTGGTCAGGACAATATCATTCTTGGTCAACCCCAGCCGATGAGATAACTTGTTGATAGCCTCGGTCGAGTTCTTTGTAAAAATAACAACCTGTTTCTTGAGGTCGGCTTTGATAAACTCGGCGACCATGTCCCGTGACCGCTCATACGCCCACGATGCCAACTGGGACTTGAAACCGGTTCCGCGATGAACATTCGAGTACCACCGCAAAAACGACATTACAGATTCCGCAATTGGTGCAAATGTAGGAGTGGATGCGGCGTTGTCGAAATTGATATATCGCTGCTGCCCATGCAATGTCGGGACCATAGTGTCGGCACCGATGAGTAAATCGGGCAGGTCTTTTATGCTGATATGATTTTTTCCCTGTTGGGTGACGATGGTATCTGTCATAGCTTTATTCCCGTTTTTTATAACATGTTCTTACCGACAATAAAGGAAATCATTACCAAAAAGAAAGTGCCAAATCAATGATTTTGCCCGGAAAATATGGTTTTATTCTAATTTATCGGATAGTATGGCAACTATCCTTGAAGCGGTGTTGCCATCCCAAAGCGGAGGTGTTTTCCCCTGTTTCCCGTTTCCTGACAGTATTTCCCTGACGCATGACAAAATCACATCCGTAACCGTTCCACAAAGGACATTAGTGCCCGAAGATACTGTGGCTGGTTGTTCCGTCACCGTACGCATGGTCAAACAGGGAACATTGAGAAAAGTCGTTTCAGACTGGATGCCACCACTATCAGTGAGCACGAATGCCGAAGATTTTATCAACTGTAAAAAGTCAAGGTACCCCAATGGGTCGATTATCTGAATATGGTTCTCAAGATTTGCATGCTCAACACCGAACTGGGCAAAACGCTTGCGGGTACGGGGATGGCAGGGGAAAACAAGAGGAACCATGCTCCCCACTTGTTGAATTGTTTCCCAAATCGAATGCAGCCGTTCGGCATTATCAACATTAGCAGAGCGATGCAGTGTCAGGACTCCATAGGTACCTGGGACAAGCTCTAAACGATTTATAATGCCCGACTGCTCAGCCAGGGGCAGAAAACGCTTGAGCGCATCAACCATCAAATTACCAACCAGAAAAATATGGTCATCATGTACACCTTCACGACGAAGATTATCGACCCCCACCTGTTCGGTTACAAAGAGGTATTCCGACAGGCAGTCGGTCACGACCCGGTTTATCTCCTCCGGCATGGCTCGGTCAAACGAACGCAACCCCGCCTCGACATGAGCGAGGGGAATACCCAGTTTTGCCGTGACAAGAGCAGCAGCAACTGTCGAGTTCACATCACCGAACACAATGACAAGTTTCGGGTGTTGTTCACTCATGACTTGTTCGAGTTTTATCATAATATGAGCGGTTTGTTTCGCATGGGAGTCAGACCCGACCCCAAGGTAAAAGTCCGGTTGCGGCAATTGCAGGTCTTCAAAGAATAACTGCGACAAGTTATGATCGTAATGCTGACCGGTATGCACCAACAGGGGCGAAAATATATCACGGAAACGTAGTAATTCTTCAAGCAGTGGAGCAGCTTTCATGAAGTTTGGCCGAGCTCCCACCACCAGCATTACAGGAAAGGGTGTCATATTAACAATTCTGCTTTCCGTATTTACAATTCCAACTCAATGTGAACATGGTTAGTAATAAACATGTACGTATCTGCTGGTAATCAGACAAGATAAAAAAAGATGATGATATCAGATGGTAAGAACTACCGGTATTTAGAGGTGTTCCAATAGTTGACAATATTTTTCTGCCCACATTTCTCGCTGGTGGTTTCTCTTGACATATTCATGATACTTATAGCCCAGACCGGGACCATCTATACGACCTTCCTTAATCTTGATAATCAGGTCGCACAACTGGGTGTGATCTTCAGTTTGAAACGCCAATGCTCCTCCAGCATATTCCAACTCCTGAACCGCTTCTCCCCCTGAGGAACCATATAATATCGGTTTCCCCGAAGCCATATACTCAAACAGCTTGGTGGGTAAACTTCCTTTCGTCACCGGTACATCTTTCATACTGTGAACCAGCACATCCGATGCCTTGAGGAAATAGGGAATAGATTCAAGAGGCTGCAGCCCGATAAAATATACATTTTTCAAGCCGTAATCACGAACCATCCCCTCCAGCGCCTGGCGCTTTTGACCATCACCTGCAAAAACAAAGACAATATCCGGCTGGTCAACCAATTGTCGGGCAGCTTCGATAATCGTTTCCAGCGAATGTGCCCACCCCAGCGTACCGGAATAAAGCACGATATATTTCCCTTCCCAACCATATTTCCGACGAATACCATTGGAGTGGGCATCCAGAAACTCTTTATCCACACCCGATTTGATAGTAGTTATTCGTGAACCCGGTAAACCGAGAGTTTTCAAGTATTCCGTGATACCTTCAGTAACAGAGACAATATGATCCGCTCGCCGATACAGGGCATGCATCAGCTTTTTTAGTGCTTTTGTAAAAAGAGAAGGTTTCAGGTTCCCGAACTCCTCGCTTGATTCCGGTTGCAAGTCACGGATTTCTATAATAAGACGAGTCCGACGCAGTTTGCTGAGAATCCAACCGAGTACGGGAGTAGTTACCGGTGGTGATGAAGCCAGAATGATATCGAATTTATTTTTTATACGGAAACTATTAATAAATGCTGTTACCAGGAAAATTATAAACCCAATCATCCTTTTACCGGGAAATCGGTTTGAGGCGGGTAACACATAACTGCGATATATCTTGACGCCATCGATTTCTTCGGTATAGAATAAACTCCCCCGGTATTTTTCCGGCACGATACCATCCGGATAGTTTGGAATAGCGGTAAGCACCGACACATCTATTCCATGACGTACAAAATATCGGGCAAATTCTGCCAACCGTCTGACAGCACCCCGTTCCGGGGGAAAATGCTGTGTTATAATCAGGATATTCATACTCACCCGTGATATGGTACCTGTTTTTCAAACAAATAGCAAGATTTTTTTAGAGGCATGATTACCCTCTTTTTTTTAGAATTGTCAGCTTGACGTTTGAATAAAAATGTACATTATTTAGTAACTGTGGTGTATAATAAATACGATTGGACTATAGAACCTATACTACGGAGAGGTAAGTAAAATGCGTAAACTGTTCTTAGTAGCCCTGTTGTTTACTGCTCTATTGCTGGCTTTTGGGGTTGCACAATCCTCTGAAAAGGCTCCTGCCAAGGCAGAAAAAACTGTCAAGCATGAGTATGTCGGTGCGAAAAAGTGTAAAACCTGCCATAAGGTACAGTACAAGAGCTGGCTCGAAACGAAACACGCCAAAGCATATGATGTCCTATCTGCCGAAGAGAAGAAAAAACCCGAATGTACCAAGTGTCACATAACCGGCACCACGGCTAAAGGTGTGTTACTTGAAGGTGTTCAATGCGAAGCCTGTCATGGACCGGGTAAAGATTACAAATCACCCAAAATCATGAGCAAGAAAAAATGGAAAGCCGACCCTGATACTTACCTGAAAAAAGCAAAAGAAGCCGGCTTAATTATTCCCACGGAAAAAGATTGTGTCCGTTGCCATACCAAAGAAGGCAATCCTCACTTTAAGCCGTTTGATTTTGAGAAAAGAAAAGACCTGGTTCATACCATGAGTACCAGGAAAGGGAAATAATCGATTTCAGTAATCAGGCAATTCATATTGCAAATAGAAAGTCGGGACTCATGTAGTCCCGACTTTTTTAATGGCACAAGTTTATTGAATATCAAATAATTACTTGATGCTATTTCTTTCTGATTATCCTGGGGAAGTTGATATTGTAACGAAATTTCACTTCCGGCTGTAATGTATCATCAGTTACTATCTTCACTTCCTCCCAAACATTTTTTGTCATTTTCAGGACACTTTTCTTTGGTTTCATTTTGATAACATATTTCTTATCAGTTACCACCGTATCAACCTGAAAAGACAGTATATCTTTAGGATCCACAATATTCACTATCCTGAAACTGACATCATCACGGGTGTTGCTCACAGTGACCTGCTGCTCTCCCTGTTCGCTGATATCCTGTGAAGTATCAATCGTAAACCGTATTGTCCCCGGACTGACTTCAATGTTTCCGATTATCGTACCTATCACGCGCAATGTTGAAGTTTGATGAGAGCCATCGGTTAAGCTGGCGATAATCGTTTCATTCAGCCTTCCGGGGGGGGCATCCGGGGTGACAGTTACTTCAACAGTAATCCGATCTTTATCGTCATTTGGTTTCTCAACTATTTTCGGAATAACATAAGAAGACTTGGATTCCAGTTTCAGAGCACTTCGTTTCGATTTATCCTTCAATATCAAGGTAGTTGTTTTCGTTGCTGATTTCCCCATGGGAAGTCGCTCAAAGTTCACACTATAGGACTCAAAACCAAACTGAATTTCAATCTGTACAGACACATGCAAGTACGTTTTCGGGTTAACCGGATCGTTGGATTCAACAGTGATGGTTTTTTTCTGTTTGCCTTTCTTATGTTTGGTATCAAAGGTAACCTCAATTTTTCCTTCCCCACCCGGGGGAATATCCGTTTTTGTGAGAACGGCAGCAGTACACCCTCACGACCCTTTCGCTCGTATGATTTTTAACGGCTCATCCCCTGTATTCTTCACTATAAAAGTGTGTGATACCTTTTCACCCTGGGACACAGAACCGAAATCATACTCCGTCTCCAGAAACTGTATAGACGGACCATGACCATCCGTGGATGTTGTTGCGGTATTATTATCAGCAACAGTAACAACTGGCTTGGTGTCTTTATCCTGTAACGTTTCGGTCCCCGAATGATTACGTACCCAGACAATAACCGCAAGAAACACGAAAACCACCACTCCGGCAAATATGAACATGCGTTTTCTATTCTGGGGTGGCTTTCCCGTAGATGTGGTAACATCTGAATGTTGAGATCCACCTTTTGTGTTATCTTTCTTTTTCTTGGACATACAATCTCCCACAATTCGTTAGTTGGCGAATTATATAATACCATTTAGTGAAACGCAACAGCTTTCAAAATAGTAAAGCTGGCTGCTATATTACATATTATACCAATGAGATATTACTTGTTTGCAACTTATATGATTCCATTTAGTTGTCAACTCAGATTTTTCATACGATAAATGTTTCTCCGCTCAGAGCAAACCGGGCTTATACAATATAATACTTGATAACAGGTGGATGTATTCGTATTGATACTTATTATATGATACCGGTTCCCAACAGGCAACTCATACATTGGGGAGTATTGAAAAAAGAATGTAGCAAAGTCATCTTTCCCATCCGGGCGGAAAAGATGCTTACAGGAGAATTTCTGATCTGACCGACAACCCCAAAAGCAGGGTTTCGGCTTAGTATCATGGGGTTTCCGGACCTTCTCTTACACGGGAGTAACGGGAATGATACCCTCCTGTAAAAAATCCAAACTTTTTTGACAACCCTATATTGAGTACCATAGTTGGTCGTAAGCAAATCTTCTCAGCCGGGTATCAGGGGTGGTTATAACTTGTTCGGGTGTAAAAACAGAAATAAGCAGTAATGACAAACAGCAATAACAACAACTACTTAAAACAGACAGACCTCCTCTGCGACGACCTGCCGACCAAACCAAACTCCGGGGTGGGGAAAATTTTGATAGCCGGAGCGTCGGGGTATATCGGTGGACGTTTAGTGCCGGAACTGCTTGCGAGGGGATATCAGGTACGAGTTATGGTCAGAGTTGACTCGCCCGAATACAAAATAAACTGGCCCGAAGCAGAGGTGGTTGTTGCTGATGCACTCAATATCGAGCAATTGAAACAAGCCCTGGAAGGTATTGACACCGCCTATTATCTCATTCATTCATTGTTGCTTGGTCCTAAAGAGTTTGAAGCCGCCGATATTAACGCAGCCAAGAATTTCCGCAGAGCGGCAGAACATAATCATGTTAAAAGAATTATTTACCTCGGCGGTTTAGGAGATACCCGCGTCCCGCTATCGTCGCACTTACGGAACCGCATGGAGGTTGCCGCAGAATTATCCCGGGGAGCTATTCCCGTAACCATTCTTCGGGCTGCCATTATCATCGGTTCCGGAAGCGCCTCATACGAAATGATCCACTCCCTGGTCAAAAGGCTTCCCGTGATAATTGTTCCCCGATGTGCACTGAACCGGTGCCAGCCGATTTCAATTCGTGACGTTATCAAGTACTTAGTTGGTGTCCTTGAAGTATCGGGAACGGAGAACCAATCATTTGATATTGGCGGATGTGACATTCTCACTTACAAAGATATGCTCAGCACCCTTGCCCGGATACTAAACAAGAAAACCCTGATTATCGCCTCACCGTTTTCATGGATGTCGATATATGCCTATTTAGTCAGTCTTTTTACCCCCGTCCCCAATGCCATCACGCAATGCTTGCTGAAGGGGTTAAAAAATGAGGTTGTCTGTCAATCGGATACTATTCGCAAGTACCTGCCTTTTGAGCCCCTTACTTACCGCGAAGCATTGGTGCGGGCGATGAGCCGCGAAGAACAGGACCGGGTATATACACGCTGGTCGGATGCCTATCCGCCGGCTCACGAGCTGGCACTAAAACTTCATGAAATAAAAGGCAAGGTAGCATATACCACTGAAGATTCCCTCCTGACCGACAAACCTGCTTCTTCACTTTTTGCATCTATCTGTCGGGTCGGGGGAAAGAAAGGGTGGTTTCACGAAACCTGGATGTGGCGGTTGCGGGGTATGCTCGACCGGATTTTAATGGGAGTAGGAACTTCGCGCGGAAGAAAAAGTTACGCCCAACTGAAAGTCAACGATGTGCTTGATTTCTGGCGCGTGGAAGATATTGCTCCCAACAAACGACTATTGTTACGGGCTGAGATGAAAATACCGGGAAGAGCCTGGTTGGAATTTAAGATAAGCCCGGAAGGTGAAAAAACGAAATTATCGGTTATTGCCTACTTTGACACCAACAAATTTACAGGAAAACTCTACTGGTATTCATTGATGCCCTTCCATCATTTTATCTTCCGGCATCTGATAGAAGCTATTGAACGGGCGAGTTAGTGTTGATACCGCCGGTCTGTTCTTACTTTCCCGGACTGGCAGTTGTCTCATCTGTTTTTCCCAAAAAGGAAAAGTCGGAACCGGAGTGGTTCCGACTTTCAAAGTATAGTATTTTCTATCACTTACTTGCAGAGCACTTTTATCTCTTCGACAAGCTTGCTTATCTCATCATCATTCCAGTTTTTTTGACGGGCAAGCTCGGCAATACTCCCCCAGAACGGCTCTCCACAAACCACACAGGGTAACCCTTTCTGTATTAGGAACTCAACCAACCCGGAACATTTCCAGACGATTTCTTCGATTTTGGTATCAGCCGTAATATCCATCACATTCACCGGCAGACTGTTTCCACTACTTGCTGTTTTTCAACGCACCTTTCAGCCGCTCGATAACCTCAACCGGGGTCGGGTCAACTTCATTGAGCACCGCCAGATAATACGAAACAAAATCACCGAGCTGTATCAAACTGAGCATCCGCTCCAACGGTTTGTCGCCGCGTGAGTACACATCGACAACTTCGACAGAGCGCTGTTCAATAATCTCCTTAACGATATTCATACGTTTTCTGATTTGTGGATGGTCGTCGGCATCACGGAGCATGAGTACCACCAGGTGTTCACTGTGTTGCTCTACTATTTCTGACCAACCGACCAGTTCGTTATGGTTGAACTCGGCAAACTCGTTGGCAAATGCAAGATTCTTGGCATTTTCACAAAGCTGCCCTTTCCAGCGAAGCCCGACAACATCGGTTAAGGTCGGTCCGGAATAGATGATGGCAATCTTCTTATGAACTTTCTCTGCGATGTGTTTTGCCGGATTGGAAACCGTATGATTATCTTCAATATACTTTTCACGGTACGTTTTCAGGGCCAAAATAGCATGTTCAATTTCCGGTATTACCTTTTTCACCAACCCGATTTTTTCAAACATCACCAAAAGTGGAATGAAAGAATACCCCAGTGCAGCCCGTGGCTGTAAACCGGCGGGGAGTTTTGCCAGGGGAATTTCATTTATCCGGGCAACTTCTTCCAGCATCCCGTTGGTACTGATAGCTGCAATCATCGCCTTTCTGCCCAGGGCATCATCAACAGCCGAGAGGGTTTCCTCGGTGTTGCCGCTGTAAGAAGATGCGATGACAAGGGTTTCATCATCCACATACTCAGGAAGAACATAATGACGACACACCGACATCGGTACTAACAACCGGGAAGCAAGGAAACTGCGTATGAGGTCACCACCGATAGCAGAACCACCCATACCAACAACCACGATATTCTTAATTCCCAGGAAATCTTTCGGATCAAAACGCCATAGTTTTGCGATTTTCAGGGCATCTTCCATTTGCTCCGGGAAATCGAAAATACGGTTATACATATTGGAAGGATCAACCGCACGGATCCGCTCGACATCGTCAAGCATATTCAAAGTTTCGTTCCTCATAATGCTATCACTTCCTTTGTTCAAAAGCTGCTTTGTAATCTTTTAAGCGGTTTATCGCCGCTTGTAATGATCCACTTGATACAACAGATGTTACCAAATGCCGTACCAAGGTAGAATCCACTTTATTAATCATGCGGCAGGCATCAACTATACGGCTTGGGCTCATCGAGAGCAAATCAACACCCATCCCGATAAAGAGGGGAATCGCCAGTACATCTCCGGCTAACTCACCACAGATAGAGACCGGAATATTATTTTTCTTGCATGCTTCAACCGTAAGGGCCACAAGGTGCAACACCGCCGGATGAAACGGTGAATACAGATTGTTTACCCGGTTATTGGTACGGTCGGCAGCCATCGTATATTGGGTCAAGTCATTGGTTCCGATAGAAATAAAATCAACTTTTTTTGCCAGGGTATCTGCTGTCATCGCTGCTGCAGGTACTTCAATCATTATCCCCACTTGTATCCCAGGGTCATACGGAATACCATCACGGCGAAGTTTTAATTTTACCTGGGCAATATATTTTTTGGCTCTTTCCACTTCCCACAAATCAGTTATCATGGGCAACATGATTTTGATATTCTTTTGCACCGAAGCTCTCAACATCGCACGAACCTGGGTTTTGAAAACCTGCGACATATCAAGCATCGCTCGTATCCCGCGCCATCCCAGCGCCGGGTTATCCTCATGTAACCAATCTGCACCATTGCCAAGTTTGTCATACCCGAGATCAAATGTTCTGAGCACCACCGGAGCCGGAGCAAATTTTTCTGCAATACGCAAATATGTCCGGTACTGCGTTTCTTCATCGGGGAACTTGTTGCCAGCCATATAAAGAAATTCGGTCCGGTATAACCCGACAGGTATCTGTCGCTCCGCCAGGATATCATCAGCAGGACCCGGCAGGCTCAAATTGGCGCCTATGCCCATTTCTTTACCATCACGGGTCACCGGTGGAATCTTCGGCAGTCTCCGAATACGGGCAATCATGGTCGGTCCGAGTCGTTTCCGACGTCGCTGATATTCGGACCATTCTTCCGGGGTGGGGTTGATGATTATATCCCCGGTAGTACCGTCAGCAATCAAGCGGGAGCCGTTGGGGATTATTTTGCAGCATTGTTCCGTCTGGATTACCGGTACCATCAGGGAGCGGGCAATCAACGCCATGTGAGAATCTGCTCCACCCCTGGAAACAATGAACCCGACCGCCTTCAATTCACGATACGCCATCACATCATTCGGAGTAAATGCTCGCCCGACAACTATTGTATTCGGTGCCAGGTGAGTATCCTTCGAGACCGAGTTCCCTATCAAATGTGAAAGGACTCTGCTGGCGACCGCTTCAATATCAATCGCCATTTGTCGCAAGTAATGATCAGGGGAATTTTTCAGGGGGTTGGTCGCATTGCGGACAAGCTTGTTATACACCGATGCAGCGGTACGTTTGCGAGAACGTATTTCGTTTTTTACTTTTTGGAGAAATTCATAATCCCCGGCAATCAATAACTGGGCATCAAATATCTTGGCAACCGGTCCACCAATCTTGCGGACCGCAACTTTCCGCATTTCACTCAGTTCGGCAATTGTTTTCTCAACTGCATCTTCCAGAGCCGCTATTTCACGATTGACACGGGTGGCAGGGACGGGGGAATCAACAATACGGAAATCACCGGGCATGACAACATGAGCCGTACCTAAAACGATACCACTGGAAATAGGCACCCCGTGAATAACTTTCCGTTTGTCGCTCATGTTTTCCTACCATTATATTTTGTTACAAATAGATAGTATAACGGAAGCCATAAATGAAAGGCAAGGGGAATATCAGTCGATTTCACCAAAACCACCTTCAATTACTTTCAAAATAGCTTCCATTGCCTCTTGTTCATCCGGTCCATCTACTTCTACAATCAGCTCCGCTCCCTGTTCAGCAGCCAGCATCATCACCCCCATAATTGATTTTCCGTTCACCCGCAGCCCTTCCTTGGTAAAAAACACCTCGGATTTGAACTTTCCGGCGGTTGTCACTAACTGTGCCGATGGACGGGCATGTAATCCAAGTTTATTTATAATCGTAGCTGTCTTTTTCAGCATATATAAACTCATCAGCAAGTACAAATCGTTTTCCAGCCAGTTCTCGCACTACTCCTTTTAATTCCAATGCCAGAAGGAATTGACTCAAATCTGCCACCGGTATTTCAGTAGCACGAGAGATGTTATCTAATTGTACCGGTTCCGTTGTAAATTGACTTATAATTTTCTTTTCTATATCGGTCAAATCAGGCAATTTCAGAAACTTTTTGCTGACCACTTCTTTACTCAATACCGGCAATACCCGAAAGATATCTTCAACCGATGTCAACAGGGTCGCCCCGTTTTTTATCAATTCGTTCGTACCCAGGCTTGTTTTTGACCACGGCGCCCCCGGAACGGCAAAAACTTCGCGGTTTTGTTCGATAGCATGTGATGCGGTTATCAACGCCCCCGATTTCCTGCCGGCTTCAACGACTACCACCCCCACAGATAAACCGGAGATAATCCTGTTTCTTTCAGGAAATGTGGTTCGGTCGGGACGAGTTTCCGGGAAATATTCAGAAAAAATTGTCCCTTCCGCACGAATTCTTTCCGCCAATGCCCGATTACTCGGCGGATAAAGCTCATCAAGAGAATTGCCCCACACCGCAACTGTTTTTCCGCCACCATCCAGCGCTCCTGTATGAGCAACGGAGTCAATCCCTTCCGCCATCCCGGAAACAACCGTAATGCCATGAGAAGCAAGAGCTTTTGCGAGTTCATACGTAAAATGCCGTCCCCGCTCGGAAGGGTGACGGGTTCCGACAATTGCTATCATTTTTTCATCTGGCGAAATGGGATTCCCCACACGAAACAGCAATGGCGGGAATGTTGCAATTTCTCTTAAAAGGGCAGGATAGCCGTCATCGTCGTACAGAACAACATTCCAGCCCAGCTCATCTATCTTTTGGACAATCTGGGAAGCTTCTTCTTCATTATACAGCTTGTGAATACCGGAAGCCAACGCACGGGAAATTCCCCGCACTTCCACTAATTCCGAGATAGATGCCCGAACCACCTGCTCAGCAGAGCCAAGCGCGCGAACCAGTTGCAAAAACCGCCCGCGCCCCACCCCGGGGATACGTAACAGTCCAACAGCAGCTATAAGTTGTTTTTCACGCTCGCAGTTCGTCAAGTTTTCTCTCTATCGCTTGTAAAAAGTTCTCAGCGCCTTCTTTTGTCACCGATGACAATAAAATATACTCATCCTTCCAGTCACTTGAAATGGCTTTAATATCATCTTTACTGACAGTATCAATCTTTGTAACCACTATCAAGTAGGGCTGGTTTGCCAGGGACTTGTCAAAATTGCTCAATTCCTGTTTCAGTAATGCCACTGTACTTTCGATATCTACATCGTTTATGTCAATAACATATATAATCAATCGGGTCCGCTGAATATGCTTCAAAAACTGGTGTCCGAGCCCCTTACCTTCAGATGCCCCTTCTATGAGGCCGGGAATATCAGCCATCACACAGGATTTGTACTCCCGAAGGCGGACAATCCCCAGCTTGGGGGTCAGGGTAGTGAACGGATAATCAGCAATTTTCGGTCGAGCTGCCGAAAATGTAGCGAGAATTGTTGATTTCCCGGCATTAGGTTTGCCTACCAGTCCGACATCAGCCAGCAGTTTCAGTTCCAGCGCCAGTTTGCGATGCTGTCCCGGCTTGCCGGGTGTTGCTTTACGGGGTGCCTGATTGGTGGGCGATTTGAACCGGTCATTGCCCAATCCCCCACTGCCGCCTTTGGCAATTACGACCCGTGCTCCCGGGGTATCAAGGTCAGCAATCAATTCCCCGGTTTCAACATTTTTTATCAGGGTGCCGACCGGCAGGTGTAATTCGGTATCTCGCCCGGACTTACCGGTTTTGCGCCCCCCGCTGCCCGGTTGACCGTTTTCCGCCTTGTACTGACGTCGATACCGATAATCCAGCAGGGTAGTCAGGTGGGGATCGGCAATAGCGATAATACTCCCACCCTGCCCGCCATCACCACCATCCGGTCCTCCCTTGGGGACAAATTTTTCCGTATGGAAGGAAATACAGCCATGTCCGCCATGACCCGCCTGCACTTCTATTTCGACATAATCAATGAACATACCATGAATATCCCCCAACTTGCCGGGAAAGTCAAATAATCAACTGCCATACATAAGGTAAAAAAACGACCCGGATAAACATGAAAAAACAGTTCCTCCCAAAACGCCGTTCATGGTCGTTGACGGTGAGCAAAAAACTGTATATTATCCCTGTAACTTGAAAAGGAAATGGGAAAAATATTTTGCCGGGAATAAATCAGCGTAAAAGACAGTTCTACGAGGAATCATCCCTTTTTCTCGGGCGGATGTGTGTGAAACTGGGATTTAAGCCCAATTACATCACGGGCGTGTCTTTCGTTTGCTCTATCGTCTCCGGGATTTTCTTCTGGAAAGGGATGTGGTTGTGGGGTGTGTTCTGGATGATAATCACTTCGTTTACCGATATGCTCGATGGCTCTACCGCCCGTGCCGGGAACATGGGAACTGTCTTCGGTGGCATTCTTGACCATGTGTCCGACAGGTATGGAGAATTTTTTATCCTTGCAGGCATTACCCTCTCCGGCCGCGTCCACCCCGGCTGGGGGTTGTTTGCCCTGTTTGGCATGATTATCGCCTCCTATACCCGGGCAGCCGCCGAATCGATGGGAAAAATCGAAAACTGTGCGGTCGGGATAATGGGACGGCTGGAAAAGTTCATTCTCATTATCATTGGCTCTATCCTGGAGTATTACCTGCCGGTCGGTAACTGGCCCTATGGCGGGTGGCTGGAGTTTGCCTTGATTATTGTCGGTATTACATCGTTTATTACTGCTGTCCAGCGGTTGATATATGCCAAAAAAATACTTGGTAATCGCAAGGAAGTTTGATTTGTAAGACACAACCCGGAAGCTGAACGCTTCTGCCAACAACAAGAGAGGTCAACAATTGATAACGGCTATCGGCAATCCCGTTTTTGACTATATTAAAACACAAAAAGTAAAACCCAACGGTCGGGTGCTCTCCGGATGCTCAACCAATGCTGCCCTGGCTCTGGCAAAAATCGGGGTTCGGACCCGTATTGTCGGGGCGGTCGGTGATGACTTCAAAGAGCGCTTTATCAGGGAGATTTCCAGGCTCGATATTGATTATCGCATCATCCCCTCCAAGGAAAGCGGCGGTTTCTCACTTATCTATTATGATAATTTCGGCAACCGCACCCTCGACTTACTCGGACGGGCAAGCAATATTCACCCGGTGGATCCTTCCTGGTTCAATGATTCCGAAGCCGTACTCATTGGACCGATTCTCGGTGAGTTGTCTTTTGAGGATTTGAAAATCATACGGCAACAGTATAGCGGATTGTTTTTCTGTGATCCGCAGGGGCTGATTCGCAACGCCGATGCGCAGGGACGGATATACCACGAAAAAGTCGAAGGTATTGAGGAAGTGCTCGGACTGTTTGACATTGTAAAACCGAACGAACTGGAAGGGAAAATCTTAACCGGTATCGACTGTCGAGATAATCCCTATAAAGCTGCCGAAATTATTTATTCCTGGGGTCCCCGGATTGTCATTGTAACCCTGGCGGAACTGGGCTCTGTTATTTATGACGGCAATGATTTTATTGATATTCCTCCCTACCCGATTGATTTGCTTGATTCCACCGGTGCCGGTGATACCTACATGGCAGGGTTCACCTTCGAGTTTCTCAAAACCGGCGGACATCTCCGACGAGCCGGATGTTTTGCATCGTGTACTTCATCAGTGATGATTGAAAACACCGGTCCCGATTTCTCCATGACCGAAACAATGATACGGGAACGCCAGGAAAAACTGCTGGCGATGACCGATTATAAAGTCGCTGTGGCATGCAATAAATAAGAAGCTACGGTACAGCTTCGTACACGACAACCATAAAGACAACAAATATTGACCTGCTTATACGCATTCTATTGCAGAGAACTTTTTTATTTATGAAAACACCTTGACCGCTTCGTTCTTTTGCTTATATTTGAATAACCCGTAGGGAATAACTACCAACGCAGTGTGTTGTTTAGGCACTCGTAGAGTGAAGTAAAAAATCTTAACATTTCTGGAGCAGGGTTATGATGTATGTTCAACGCATGGTAAGAGGTATCACATTTTTATTAGTACTGGCTGCTTCTGTTGCGGTTTCAGCCGATGAACAATCAGCAGACAGTATCAACACAAGGTATCCCGATTCATCACAAGCAATACCGATACCCGGTATTGTGGTACGTTCTCAGCGGCTTCCGGTGATAGCAGCGGAGCTGCCGGCAGCCGTACAAGTGATTGAAATGTCAAAAACACAGCAGGTGAACAATGTTTCAATCAGCAGTGTCGCCGGCACTGTTTCCGGTATTCGGGCTTATCCGCTCGGTAATCTGTGGGGACGGTCAGTGGTGGATATCCGGGGATTCTATGGAGGGGGACAAGCTCAATATCTTTATGTTACATTAAACGGTATCCCATTGAATAACATCTCATCAGGGTTAGTTGATTGGACAAGTATTGACGGTTCGAGTATTAACCGGATGGAAATTATCAAGGGGCCGGTATCGACTCAATATGGTGATTTTGGTTTTGGGGGACTGCTGGCTCTGTATGCTGAGCCACAAAAAAACACTACACCCTTTTCTGTTTCCATTCTTGGCGGTTCCAATAATGCATATAGCAGTGTGGTATCGTGGGATAAACAAGTTTCCGATTATGCTATGTCTCTGACCAGTTCGCTGAAAAAAAGTGACGGGTGGCGAGAACACAGCCAGTTTGAAAACCAGAATGTTTTTCTTCATCTTGATAAAACCAAAGGAAAGTCATCAACAAGTATCATACTGGGATATTCCCACATAGACGAAGACTACCCGGGAGCTCTGACCCAGAGTGAGCTTGACTCAAACCGCAACGGTGTTGCATTAGATATGTTGGGACAACCGATTCGGGATAACGAAAAAATAAAAAAGATTGTCAGTGGTGTTTCGTATATCACACCGCTTACTGATGCTGTCACCATGAAGCCAAAAGTGTTTGTAAACTGGACCGACGCCGACCGGGTAGTAACAATCGGCGCTCCGTTACGGCATACCCCAAAGGAAATATCTTCCGGTGCTGAAATTTCCTTTCAGGCACAACCGCAACTGTTTGAGCGCCCGTTATCCATTGCTTTCGGAGCAGGGTTTGATTATGGAAACCTGAAAACAGAGTACAACAATATCATGGATGCGGAAAACCCGTTTCTGTTAAGCAAAGGAAGCGGGAAAAGATGGGTGGCATCTGTGTTTTTCACCGGCGTATATGCAGTAACGAAACAAATGTCCCTGTCTGCGGGTATTCGAATAGACAATATCCACACAAATTTTGATTTTGAGCCATCAGTGGCAATCCCTTCCGGTATGAGTGTGTCTCAAAATGAAAACTGTATTTCCCCCAAGCTTGCCCTGAATTATAAAATAACATCCACTCTTTCATATTATGCATCGGTATCCGGTGCTTTCAAAGCTCCAACACTCAGCCACCTGTACGATTCGCCACCAATTTATAACCCGTTTACCGAAAGCTATATCATGATTTCAAACAACAACCTGAAATCACTGCGCGGGACAAGTATCGAAACCGGAATGAAACTGCACAACGCTCATGGATGGTCAGCGGACATCAACGGGTTCTACTATGCGATACGAAATGAAATTGATTTTGATAATGCTACATTCAGTTATGCCAACATCAGTAAATCCCGCCATGTCGGCATGGAACTGTCCGTTTCTAAAACATTCTGGAACAACCTGGCAACCCAAGGCTCCCTGGCATACAATTCCAGCACGTTTCGAGATGGTGATTTTACCGGGAATCAAATCAATGGCGTTCCCCAATTCAGTTACAGTGCAGGTTTGACATATACTGTACATAACAACGGGTATGTCGGTATCAGGGGAACCGGCATTACAAAACAATATGTCGATCAGGAGAATCAACATCGTTTGGATGATTATGTGAATTTCCAGCTCTTCACTTCATATACCGTTTCTCCGTTGACCTTCACGTTGCAAGTAGATAATATTTTTGATACACAATATAATTATGATGGTTACTTTGACCCGATGGCGGGACAAATAATGTACATTCCGGCTCCGACACGCAAGATATCGGTTTCCGTAGTATCGGCTTTCTGAGAATAATATTGTTACAGTAATGCACAACTGTCATCCTTCGACTCTGTTCAGGATGACAGGAAAAATGCTATTATTCATCAAGTCATCGGGCAACCCTCAAGGTAGGAACCATGTATGAGATTAAAAAGCACTGAAAGAAAATAGCTTTTATCAGCTCATGTATTTGCAATCCGCTTTGCTTTGTGCACGGCGGATTTTTTTAACTTTTCCTTGATGTTCAAACACTGATTGCGCCACCGGGAAGAAATAATTACTATGTCCCCAGAGAAATAAACCTTTCAGAGTACCAGAGGAACTATGCTGTTTGGAGCCCATGAATCAATAGCAGGGGGTGTTCATAACGCCATCTTACGAGGACAAAAAGCAACCTGCGACAC
>JAJRZL010000188.1 GCA_024275255.1 Candidatus Zixiibacteriota bacterium
AGGATCATCTCAGCAATCAGGTTAGGGATATACTCTGCCGGGTTCGACTGGGGAGAAAAAGCATCGACTACCAGCATCAGGGCATCCATCAACCGCAGTTCCGGGTTGATTTCGTGTCCGACGGCATCTTTGCCCTTTCCGGTAAAACCGGGAGCGTCGAGAAACTCAATCTCAGCGAACGTTATTTTTTTTGGCTGCACCAGTTCTGCTAATTTTTCGACCCGTTCATCGGGTACTTTGATAACGGCTCGATGTGATGCCTGGCTGAAATCACCGACCGCTTCTGTTTTCCCGGCAGCGGCATTAAAGATGGTTGTCTTCCCGCATTGTGGTTTGCCGATTATTCCTAATTTCATAGGGGGTATAGTATCGACAGAACTGCTCTAAGGCAAGGAGGAAGTTGCCCTGTCTTCGACTGTTTTTAAGTATTAGTTGGATAATCTACTCTTTAGGGGGTGTTGAAATGAGGGGTTACTATAATCGGGCAGGTGGGTGGCTCACACCTTGCGGCTTGTTGAAAAAGTTCTAATTAATCATAGGAGACTATATTTCTTGTCACCCCTGCGAAAGCAGGGGTCCAGTAACCCTATAATACAAAACTGGATTCCCGCCTACGCGGGAATGACAGAGACAATATTACGAGGATAAACACTCCATTTATAGCTTTTTTAACAAGCCCCAAGGGGAGCACCACCCTGACACTCTGACATATAAGCTTCCCTGAAAAGTAACGGTATCAACATTCCTTTCCACGAATGCAAAAAAGATATTTTGAGAAATTATCTACTCCACCAGCCCCCGCAGTATTTTCAGGTTTTCTATATCTTCCTTGAGGTCTTCACTCTTGGGCGTTTCTAAAATCATGGGGATTTTTTTCAATCGCCGATCATTGACAAAATTACGGAACCCGTCAAGACCGATGAATCCTTTCCCGATATGTTCATGACGGTCACGTTTGGAGCCAAACTCTTTTTTACTGTCGTTCATGTGAATAATATTCAACCGGTCCAGTCCGATAATGTCATCAAACTGCTTCATTGTCTTTTTATATTCTTTCGGGTCAACAATAGGATAACCGGCGGCAAAAATATGGCAGGTATCCATACAGACTCCAATATGGTCCTTGTCGTCAACCAAATCGATAATAAACGCCAGTTGCTCGAAGGTATAACCGAGATTGGTCCCTTGACCGGCTGTTGTTTCCAGAAGCAGGGTCACTGTGTTGTTATTCAGGTCATCAAAAAGACGATTGATATATACTGCTATTTGCTTCAACCCGACTTCTTCTCCAGAGCCGACATGCGAGCCGGGGTGCATGACGAGATTGGGTATCTTGAGGATGTTACAGCGTTCCATTTCTTCTTTCAGCGACTTGTATGATTTCTCCGCCAGTTCTTCGTTCGGTGATGCAATGTTTATCAGGTAGCTGGTGTGTGAAGTTGCCACGGTGACTCCGGTTTCATCTATCAAGCGAAAATATTTTTCGACATCATCCGGTTTCAGTTTTGCCGCCCGCCACTGGTTGTTGGACTTGTTGAACATCTGGATAGTGTCGCAGGTTGCTTTTTGTCCTCGTAAGATGGCGTTATGAACACCCCCTGCTATTGATTCATGGGCTCCAAACAGCATAGTTCCTCTGGTACTCTGAAAGGTTTATTTCTCTGGGGACAAAGTAATTATTTCTTCCCGGTGGCGCAATCAGTGTTTGAACATCAAGGAAAAGTTAAAAAAATCCGCCGTGCACAAAGCAAAGCGGATTGCAAATACATGAGCTGATAAAAAGCTATTTTCTTTTAGTGCTTTTTAATTTCATACATGGTTTCTACCTTGAGGGTTGCACGATGACTTGATGAATAATAGCATTTTTCCTGTCATCCTGAACAGAGTCGAAGGATGACAGTTGTGCATTACTGTAACAATATTATTCTCAGAAAGCCGATACTACGGAAACCGATATCTTGCGTGTCGGA
>JAJRZL010000189.1 GCA_024275255.1 Candidatus Zixiibacteriota bacterium
ATTTCCGCAAGTTTACTTTCCGAAGTTTTCCCTTCACTTGCTGCCTGCTGTTTCTGCTGTTGCTTGAGGGCATCGGTCATATTCTGCATATTTTTATCGGCATCGGTCTGCTCAACCGCCTTCATGAATTCCTGCCCCTCTTTTGAAGACTCCATTTCCGCTTCCTGCATGAGCTTTCGGAGTTCTTCAACCTCCTTTTTCAATCCTTCCATTCCTTTTTTCACTTCCTGCTCGCTGCTGCTGAGTGAAGGTAGCTGCTCTTTGGGGGTCTTTTCCGTGTTGGTGTTGACGTTTTTTTGCTGTTCAAGAAGCTGCTCCGCTTTCCGAATCATTGCCTCCATTTTCTGTTCCACCTGCAGTCGTTTTAACAGAGTAAGTGTTCGCTCCAGTCTTTTCAGTAATTCCTCCTGTGACAACTGGAACTGTTTCATGGCTTCTTCAATCTGCTGCGGGTCCATCTTTTTCAAAGCTTCCATCAGCTTCCGCTGGGCTTCCAGCATCTCAGGTGTGGCAACTTCCTGAAAAAGCTTCTGAATCTGCTGCATCTTTTCAAGGATTTTGCGGCTCATGGTGGCGTTTTCTTTTATTTTCTCAATGGATTTCTCCATCTTTTCCGCCATCTTCTCGATATTTTTCACCAGTTCGTCATTTTTCCTGGCTAATGCTTCCATCTCCTTTTTCTGCTGCCAGTCTCCCTTTAATACCTGCTTGTTCTGTGCCTGAAGTTTCCGAGCCATTTTCTTGAAATGTTCCGCAAGCTCCTTCCCCTGTTTCAGCAGTTGCTCAGTCTTGCTGATACGCTGCATACTCTCACCTTCAGTCTCAGCGATGATTTCATCAAGCGAAGGAAGCCGGGCAATATACTGTCGAGAGCGGGTAACCTTGGGACCGGAGACCTGGTCATTATCGGCTATTTCAAAATGATAAGCGACATAGTCACCGGGGTAGAGGTTCAGTTTATCCATATCCCAGTTGAACTCGACATCACCTTCCGTCTTTATCCGTTCCGAGAAATGCAATACCGCCACATGCTCTTCCGAGGGCTTCCCGCGAGAGACAACCGTATATTTCATTACCAGAGAGGAAAACCCATAATCATCGAATATCCGAACTTTCAACGGTAATATCATTTCCTCCGAAAGGTTGACATCAAACCCGGGACTCAGCACATCAATAGAGGGATACTCATCAGGAATGGCAGTGATATAATATTCAATCGGATCCGGATTCTTTTCGTCAAGATGATTTTTCAAACGAATGTAATATGAACGAGATTTATTCACCCGAAGCGACAACTTTGCCGTTTGGTTGCTAACATCCATAGGTGCCCGGCTGGAATCATCAAAAATCAATGCCGCTTGTTCCACCGGCAAATTGGTAGTTATCGCCATATTAACACGAGTTCCCACTACCGCCGAAAACGAGCCATTGTTTTCATCAATAACCGTCGGCGACAAGCCGGTATAATCGGGATAAAACAATGACAGCTTAATTCCTGTCACACGCGGACGGTCCACAACATCTACCTTCTGTATTTCAGTTTTCACCCGTCCGGCTTCTACGTAATAATCAAAGGATCTGTCAACCTGTCGTAAGGTTACCATACAGGAGACAGAATCACCATGCTCGTTTGATAAGAAGCGATTGTTTTTCAGGTTAATTTCTTCCTGCTGCCAGTTTCCACCGGCATACCGATAATATACTTTTGCCTTTTTGGGCAGGTTTTCCCCAAAGACAGCAGCACCAAAGGAGATGTCTTCATATTTTACCCATTCCGTCGAACCGGGGACCGGTATCACTTTATATCCCAGTGGCGGGGCGATTTCCGTAGTCGGATTGGAATATACTTTGTAGGAATAGCTGAAAATACCGGGCATAGTCACAACCAGCAATACTGCCACAACAACTGCAACAGCAAAAATACGCCC
>JAJRZL010000190.1 GCA_024275255.1 Candidatus Zixiibacteriota bacterium
CAACGCTATTATTTGCTGTTTCTGATCGCTAAGCGATTATTTTCCAACACGTTCCACTTGTCATAGAATAACTTGTTTTCACCCCAAAACTGAACTCCACCAAGGCTTTTCTCGTATCTGCTTATTTCAATGACATCCGATGAAATGCAAACTGTTATGCAAGGATAAAACACTCGCTAAGCTGCCGAAATGATATCAAATCTCAAGCCGGTCTATATGAAATGCATTGCATAGGCTGACTTTTGATCAGCCCCCCTATTTTTCAGTCCTGGTATGAGTTAGCGATTCTGTCTGATTCATGTCAATATCGCTCTTCATGTCCATCTGTAAATCCGCGAACGTTTTAATAAAAAAACAGTCTTTCCGCTGTTCAAAATCTGGACACGATTGGTGTTATTTTCCTCTTTGAGATTTCGTGTCTGGGTATTATATTTCATGAAATGAGGCTGTGGAACAGCCATCCCTGGTTAATCAATTCCGCAGAGTCATCAGTAGCAACATATGGTTTTGACACTTGGAGGTAACCCAATGAAATCTCGTTCGTTATGGTGGCGTGGATACCTGTTGGTGGTACTGGCTGTTTTATTAAATCTGACAACCTGCTCGAACAAAGACAGTCCGACTGAACCACTTGAACCTCCCACTGTTTCCAATTTAACAGTGATTCCCGATTCCGCTCCGCCGAGCGCAACAGTACTTATCGAAGGGCTAACGCTGGTATCCACCAGTGGCACCCCCATCGAATTGTATATCAACGATCAGATGGTTCCATATTCTGTTCTGAACGATACTGTCCTGGCCATTCTGCCGCTGTTTCTGGATTCAACCGGGTGGTCATCGCCGCCTGCCGGACCCCAGGACATCGAAATACGACAGTCAGGAAAGACGGTAGCCGTCGCTCCCGATGCCGTAACGATTACCCCCTTGCTCAAGGCGCCGGGGACAACTGAGCGAGTAAAAGAGTCGCTCGATTCTATTATCGCCTCTTACGAGGCAATCTTCAGCCTGATTTCCATCAACGACAGCGCCGAGGGTCCCGTGCGGGATGGTGTGTTCAATGGCCTTCGCGCGCTTATATCCGGAGGTGACAGTTCGCTGGCATCTATTCTGGATGGCAGTTCGTCAGTCTGGAACGGACAGCCGGTCGATGTGGAACTGCTGGATGCCCTGTTAGCCTCCAGCGGCATAGCCGCGTACTATGAATCATACGCCTCGTTGCTGGGTAATGCGAACAGGCTCACGCAGAAGGTTGCCGAATCAGCGGGTGCCAGCGGAGTTTTATGCACCGGAACCGGGGAAGACTATGACCTTGCCTGCAAGATGCAGATTTACGTGGTGTTAAGCTATTTCTCTCAGGAGGTGGTGGCCCCTACGGCAAGAACCTGGGCCAACCTTGTCGGGCGCTCCGCAAGCATAATAGGCATTGTCGGCAAGGAAGTTCCCGCTGTCGCTATTATCAGCGCCATTTTGAGCATTGCTGACTTTGTCATGCAGGACATCGCTCCAGCCATGTTACCATCACATATAACCGACTTCAGCATTACTTTCGACCAGGACACCATCGCCGTTGGAGACATGACCAGCAGTACGATTACGATGACAGCGGTAAACACTCCTACCCCTATCTCGCTCAATGAAGTCATCAATGTCGCCGTAAGCGTAATCCCGCTTCTCCCCAATGAACAGGTCAATGAATTCAAAGCCATTCTCTTGAGAGCCTTCAACTTTGTTCTTGATCAATACCGTGGTGCACTGCTCGATTATGAAGCGCAACATCCGGGCACATATACCGACCCTACTCTCGGAAGTATTCCGGCAATGACATGGGGACCGGTGGAAATCAACAGCGCCGATCTGGTACAACTGTACAGCTACACTCAGGATATAGTTGAAGCCGATGAAACCGCGTTTGAATGGCATGCCCTGAAAAACGGCGAAGGCAGAGTGGAAGGACGCACTCGGGGACCCGGTGCACGCTCTAAGGTACTGAATGATGGCGCCCTTTGCTTTGGCTGTGTTTATACCGGGGGGGCGTTCGGTGAAAACAGCGAGAAGACCGAAACTAAGTCGATATGGGTGGGTGACAAGGGACAGATTCATGTATTCATTAATGGTTTACCGGATGGCACCGACGGAGCCGTAACCATGAATGGACCCAGTGGCACATACTCAGTTCCACAGACAAAACTCTTCAAAGATCTTAAGATTGGTGAATATACTCTTATCGCTACCGAGGTTCGAGGAACCGATAACGAAGTATATAAACCGGACCTTCCTCTGCAGAGAACAATCATACTCAAACCCGGTGATTCCGCCTCTGTTGCTTACAACTACACGAAGAAGAACGGACGCCTGAGCCTGAGTATCTTCGGCCTCCCCAGCGGCGGGCTCGGTGATGTTGACTTGTTGAATTCCAACGGTAGCGTCATTGGCAATTACACCGAGACAAACATCATTACTGATCTTGCTCCGGGGGATTACACGGTACTGGCCCACCCCGTAACAATCAACAGTAAAAACTACGATCCTGCTCCTGAAAGTCAGGTCATAACTATCGTTGCAGGCAATGACAGTGCTGCTTCGGTCACATATTCGGAGACATTGAGTGGAATAGGCATCAGGAACTGGGGAGATGCCAAACCCGGTCATGTCGGTGTTCGCACTTGCTTCCAGAGTGATTACATCTATGCTCCCACGGGGGTTCCCAATATCCATAATCCATGCGATGGAATAGAAGGTTTGGTATCTTATTTGCCTTTCTCAGGTAGTGCCGGAGTGACCTGTAGCTATGGCAACGCGCAGGCAGATTTGCTGATCACCAGTTCTTCGGCTAATTCCGTGACCATTAACGAGTCGGTTATTGTCACGGCTAGTGATGGTTATGCCAACATCTCAGGTGGATACATTGTCGACATTTATAACACCAAACTCGATACTCTCCAAGTAACTATTGAATGGACGATATCCGGAGCTGGTTCTTATACATCTCCATACGTGAAAGCCTGGACCAATGGTACCATTGGTATAAAGGAGTATGATGAAAATTGTGAACTGGTCAAGACTCAACCCTTTGTAGACTCGTCTGGCGTAGGTGCTTGGACTATCGATAGCAGCTTTGTCGATACGATCACCAGGGCTTATACCAAAATAAGGATCGATCACGATCTGCTTAGTGAGTCGAAAGGAAACCAATCCGCTTCAGCTCTTGCGCATTTTATCATTACTACCATTAAGCTCAATCAATAATCTGACCAAAAGTTGGCCGGGCCGCCCAACAGCGACCCGGCCGTTTTATCATTCTGAAGTTCCCCTGGTTCAGGGGACACATAGAAAGGATAGTGCTATGATTCTTTCAGGATGTGTCCGGATATCAGAGTATGGGAAATGTCAGAATAGTCTGTCTGAAGTGCGATATATCCAGTCCGACGCTGAGAA
>JAJRZL010000191.1 GCA_024275255.1 Candidatus Zixiibacteriota bacterium
TAATAGTATAGAATACTTATTGATAACTGTCTTTATGAAATAATAAGGTGTTGAACAAAGACATTAAACACAACAAGCACACTCCCCTTTTGTGGTAACATCTTTAGTAAGAGGAACGTATGCTAATATGCTACTTATGAGCTTCAATCACCAGGTCATGAGATTTATTTGTAAAACGTTTTTTAAAATACAGGTCGGCATATTTTTTTATACTTGAAAATCCCGCAGATTTAACAGCCTTCTCAATTTGATCCGGGGTAAAATTATCAAAGGGATGTCGAAATACTTCAAATTGTACTGGTTGCTTATTGAAATCAGCGCGTGTCACATAGAGAAATACCCGCTTTCCCTTCCGTTCTGAAAATCGTTCATAGACAATACCGCTATTTTCGGTTGCTTTAATCGGTGATAATTTACCCTCAATAATGGCAGCGAAATTAAGCATTTGCAATACAAGCACACCCCCTGGTTTCAAAACCCGGTAAAAATTCTTCATTGCATCGCGTAACCCCTTCATAGTTTCAACCCCACTTATGGAATTGGCAAGACAAGCGATTAAATCAAACGAGTTGTGCAATTTTTTTGGTAAATGCTCGAAACGTCCGTAGCGAAATGTTGCCGATATATTCCGTTGTAATGCTTTCTCTTGGGCAACAGCTAACATAGTTTTTGATTTATCAATGCCTACAACTTCTATTCCCTGTTCAGCTAATAATAACGTTGTCAAACCGGTCGCACAACCGGCATCAAGAACGGTTACCGGTCCAAATCTTTTTATAATTGCGGCAACTTCCCGGGCATGATATTTTTCACGTTGAGCTGCATTGGTCATCAAATCATATTCATGGGCATATACTTCAAATACCGATTCGCTTTTTTTCATATTGAGATACTAATCCATTTATTTTAGAGTAACCAATACATTACGGGTGGATATATTCTCCCCGCTCAAGGGCGGGTAGATGCTGTCGATATTCCGTATCCGTAATAGAGTTTTGCCAGGGTCCGATAATTTTGAATGTCAGCAACGTTCCCCAGAACACAATCAGTAATATTGCTGCCCATCGAACAGGTGACACTGTTTTTTTAGCCGGTATAACTTTTATTTCCAGGGTTTTATTTACCGGACAACTGTCCACACAAGCCATACAGCCAATACATTCATCCGAAACCACTTCTTTAACTTTATGCACCTTAATGAATGCAGGGCAAGCTATTGTGCAGCTTTTACAGTCGGTGCAGCTGGATGGATTGCGTTTTATGCGAGTAGGAGATATTAGTCCGATTAACCCCAGGAGGGCACCGTATGGACAAAAATACCGGCACCAGAACCCCCTGATAATAAGTGAGAAGAAAAACAGTCCGGCAAGAATGCTCAAAGCAAACAGGGTAATGTCGGTAAAAAAGCGGAGCATGAGAATATCGGCTACTTTATTATAATTCGAATAGACAAAAGCCTCGATCGATTTCGGGGTCATCTGAACAAGGATAGCCCACAGGAAAAACCCCAACAGAAGATACTTAACCATTCGCAAGGTCCAGTCCAGCCATGCAGGAGGTTTCAGGCGACGGTGCCAGATTTTATCGGCAATATTGCCCAGCATCTCAGATATGAATCCCACGGGGCAAATCCAGCCGCAGAATCCCTTTTTGAATAAAAAGGCAGTCGCGAGGATGGTAAGAAATATAATCAATCCAGAGGGATGAATCGTGTTTACGACTCCCGATTCCCACCAGTACCGAAGGGAAACCAAGGAGCCGATAGGCAACCAACCCTCCACTCCCGGCGGACGAGGCACATTAATCCATACCGCTTCACCCGCTATCTTTTTCACCCAGAGATAGAATTGCACCCCTATCCAGATATTTACCAGTACCGAAAAAAGCTGGCTGTAAAACCGGAGTTTCTGGACTCTCTGATGCTCCCTGTTTGGGGGCCGGGTGACCTTATGTCTCGTTACAGTTTCCATAATCATCTTAGTTGCCAATATCGACTTATATGGTACAGATTACCTTGACCTTTGTCAAAAAGGATATCTATATTTAACCAATTTCAAAAAGAACGCAGCATATTAAAATACGCCGTCTGAAAAATTGCCAGTCCTTTATATTTCATATCTTCGGCAATATCAGGAAGTGAATCAACAAGGTCTTTATCGGGATGAACCAGATGAGTCAGAGAATAAATCCGGAACAGGGACTGGGGACCATCAATACGGATAATAGTATAAAGGTCATTTTCTATATACCCGATTCGATACCACTCCGAAAATTGCACATACTCCCTTGGTGTATGCACCGAGTCGAGCAGGTTTCTCCCGAAAGAATAATCATCGTAATTCAATCGAACTATTCCCATAACTGTTGCCAGAATATCAACCTGACTCCCCAGTCGATTGACCCGTTTCCCGGTACTCGTTTTCATGGAATCGGTATTCAGTAGTAGCAAGGGCGTTTGAAACTGGGTAAGGTCCAGGTCAACAACCGGCTTATAAAGCATACCGTTATCAGCAGTGAGGATGATGATGGTATTAGCAAAATACGGGTCATTGACAATCTGCCGCACAAACCTCCCGACCGCCCAATCGGCATACTTGAATGCATTTAAGCGTTTATGGTCCGGAACTGAATCCGGCAATGCTCCAAAGGGAACATCAGGTACTTTCCACGGTCCGTGGTTACTGGCAGTAAGCAAGGTGGCAAAGAACCGCTCTCCCGGTATTGCCTTTAATTCTTTTACCGCCCGGTCAAACATGACATGATCCGGTACTCCCAATGTACTCAGCTTGGCTGACTTGGGATAATCATCAAGTGCAACAACACGCATCATCCCGTTTGCCATAAGAAAACCCTGCATATTATCGAAATGCGGATCATGGGTAGTAAAAAATATTGTTTGATAACCGTGATTTCTGAAAATTGACGGAAGCCCCCAAAAATGGTTTTGCCCGGTTACCTGTTTCATGATGGACTTGCCAAAAATAACCGGGTATCCATACAACGTACAAAATATCCCCGTATAGGTGTGAGAACCGGCAGAATAGAAATTTGTAAACAGTATCCCCTGCTGTGCCAGGGAATCAAAATGTGGCGTCAACTGGTAGGGGTAGCGGTTATACAGGCTTCCTATTCTCGTAGCTCCAAATGATTCCATTATGATTACAATAACATTGGGGGGATTCTCGTTTTCCGGTGAGAAAGTCACCCGGTGATATAACCTGGATATCTTCCCTGAGTCGCTATTCATTGGAATATCGAGCAAATCGCAAACAATAGAGTCCGCTTCAGGGAATCGTATTTTCTCCATCAGCTTCTTCGTCTCTTTCTTACTGCCGGCATCATACACTGCATCCCGTAAGAAAGTGAATGTTGGGTTCAACGCCAGTTGATTGGCGGCATCGTATTTTGAAAAGAACGCCAGTCCCCAGGTCAGCGGAGCTTTTTCTTCTATTCTCCCCCGTGCTCCCAGCAGAAAGATTGTCAGTACAAACGGCAGGTAGAGCATATTCAACCAGATTGCTGTTGGTTTCGTATTATTGATTATATTGCGCATTATCCATCGCACAATCCACAGAAACACAAAAAGAATAACACCATAAAGCAGCAGGTATGTTATCACCGGGTAGGTCTGCCATATCATGGAAAGCATAAAATCGGGACTTTCTATCCACTGCAATGCTACCCCGTTGAGTCTGGAATTAAAGAATTTGAAAAACTCGATATCACTTACATGAATGAAAAAGGTAACTGCCGCAATAACAGTAATAAAGCCAAAATGAAGCCATCGTATCACTTTATACCGGGTAATTTCAAGAAATGGAATAACTGCTGATATATATAGCGCTGCTGAAATATACGATGCAATGGAGAAATCGAATCGCAACCCAACTAAAAAGGATTGTGCCAAAATTCTTTTGGGAACCTGGTTGATAATCTCGCTGCTGAACAACAATAAGACAAAACGCCAAAGCTCGAAAAAGACGGTAAACATAAACGCCATAACAATCGCATACAGAGCCGGGACCGACAGGTATTTATTTTTTCTAATCAACTAAATGCTCCTGAATTATATTAAGGGGAAGTATCCATGCGACAGGAATGAAAGTCAAGTTTATGTTGTGAAGTATGTTATTTACTGCAATGATAAGCAGTTATAGAATTTCAGCAAGTGGGAAAACATGGGATGACTTCATTGATGGCATTAAAATAAATTACGTATCAGATTACCAACTCCACCACATACCAATAATATACATAAATGTATAATTATCTATTTATCCCTGATGAAGGTAATTATAAGACATACACGACCATTTTTTTCTTTATATATCATAAAAAATAAGTATATTATGGATAACATCATATAGATACCACACTTTACAACATGGTGTGTAATGAGATTTAGTAGGTTAGGCTGATACAATCACAACATTAATCACATAAGGTCAAATGGAGGAAAACTGTGAGAAACTTGCTACTAATCCTGATACTGATACTATGTATAGTGCCAGTATCAACCACAGCAGAACAAGTAGTAACGCTTGAAGGGGGAAGTTCGCATGTCGTTCTTAACGATCGTGCACAGGATGGAATTATTATCGATATCGATTTAGATAAACTCGAGTTCTTTGATGTCTCAACAAAAGATGGTCTGTTCACATTATTATCTTTCGAGGGTTGTTCACGCTCACAGCATATCGGTGAACCGAATCTTCCACTTATCAACCGTCTGGTATCCGTTCCGTATGGATGTGAATTGAAGGTGCATATCCTTGATTATGAAACAGAGACTATCTCGCTGGCAGATTACAACATTACAACTCCTTTAATGCCCGTACAGCCTTCCGTATCGAAATCCGATGACCCAGGTTCTGTCCCGTTTGAATATAACATCACCGCCTATGAACGTCCCGGTTTTTATGCTCTTCCTACCGCTGATGCTCAGATTCTCGGGATTATGCGTTCTGTCAATATTGCGAGAATCTCAATTTCACCGATTGAGTACAATCCCACAGAAAACACCATTAAGGTATATAAACGTCTCACAATTCAAGTAACGTATGAGCACCCGGACTGGGGAACAACGTATGAAAAATGGCAACGATACTACTCCCCCGTGTTCGAAAATGTTTTGGGTAAAGTTGCTAATTACAGTGCCCAAAAAGCACTCTTTCGCGATGACCTCGTAACCTATCCGGTCAAATATGCCATCGTTGCAGACAGGATGTTTGAAACACAGCTTCAACCGTTTATTGAATGGAAAATAAAGAAAGGGTTCAATGTTGTTGTTGCATATACTGATGTTATAGGTTCAACATCGGCAGAAGTGAAAAGCTATTTGCAGGGACTTTACGATGCCGGCACACCTGATGATCCGGCACCGTCTTTCGTATTGTTTGTCGGTGACGACTAGCAGATAAACGCATATAACTATGGTGCGCATATTTCTGATTTATATATGTGTGAATTTACCGGGGATAATTTCCCGGAAATGTATTATGGGAGATTCTCAGCCCAAAACACAACCCAACTGCAACCACAAATCGATAAAACTCTCGAATACGAACAATACCTGATGCCCGATCCCAGTTATTTGGGTGAAGTAACGATGATTTCCGGTGTCGATGCCAGTTATGCTCCCACATACGGGAATGGTCAGATTAACTATGGAACCACCTTGTATTTCAACGCTGCTCATGGTATCACTTCCAATACCTGGCTCTATCCGGCATCGGATGACCCCGGGGCATCAGCAGCTATTATTCAAACGGTGAATGATGGCATAGGATTTATGAACTATACCGCTCATTGCAGCCATGAAGGTCAGGCGGACCCTTCATTTGTTACCTCGGATGTAGCCGGTTTGACCAATGCTCATAAGTATTGTCTTGGTATCGGTAACTGCTGTTTGGCTAACACCTTTGGTGCTGATTACAGCACCCCTTGTATGGGTGAAGCCTGGCTGCAGAAAGAGAACGGTGGCGGTATTGGGTATATTGGTGGTACAAACTCTACCTACTGGGATGAGGATTACTGGTGGGGTGTGGGGAATGGTCCCATTGTGGGCGATGGTCCCACGTATGAACAAACCGGACTTGGAGCGTATGATGGTATCTTTCATGATCACGGAGAACCGGTCTCGGATCATTACATTACCAACGGCGCTATAATCTTCCGGGGAAATATGGCTGTTGCCGAAGCCGGCAGCAGCCGCACAGCTTATTACTGGCAGATATATCACCTGATGGGTGATCCATCGGTGATGACTTATATGGGTGTGCCCTTGGTAAATAATGTTTCCCATCCCAGTGCCCTTGTTTTTACCGCTACGTCTATTACCGTTAATGCCGATCCCGGTTCGTATGTAGCCATTTCGGTTAATGGCGTTTTGCACGGTGCTGCCTACGTGAATCAGTCAGGTGTTGTTGATGTTACCCTCTCTCCTTTCAGTCAACCCGATGTAGCTGATATTGTCGTAACTTGTCAGAATCGACAGCCGTATGTATCAACTATCCAACTCTTTGCTCCCAGCGGACCGTATGTTGTCTATGACAGCAGTGCCATTAATGATCCGGGAGGCAACGGGAATGGGTTATGCGATGCCGGGGAATCAGTATTGATGGGAGTGCAACTTAAAAATGTCGGTCCAGATGATGCCCAAAATGTGGAAGCGACTATTACAACTACCGATTCCTTTGTAACCATTACTGATGACTATGAACCGTATGGTACCGTCCCGGGCAATAACGGTACCAGCTATATTGCTGATGGGTTCGCTTTTACTGTCTCATCGCACGCGCCGGACAAGCACAATATCACATTTGACTTGACCGTAAATGGTACGAACCGGGATACCTGGCAGGGGTCATTTGTTGTACCTGTTCATGCCCCTGTTATACAGTACCCGATAGTAACTATTGACGATGCTTCCGGCAATAATAACGGTATCCTCGATCCGGGAGAGACTGTTGATGTAACCGTAACATTAACGAATAATGGTTCCGGGCAGGCATATACCACAACTGCAATACTTTCCGAAACCGATGCCTATATCTCTGTTCCTGATGACTTTGGGTCCTATGGGTTGATAGACTCCTCTGGTGGAACAGCAACGAACACAACAGATGTCTTTAGTGTCAGTGCCGATGCCTCCTGTCCGATGGGGTATTCCGTTACTTTCAATCTTGCGGTCAGTGCCGATAATGGATATTCCACAACCCTGACATTCAGCCTTATTGTTGGTGACAGGGTCGCGTTTTTCGTTGATGACTTTTCATACAACCAAGGGTGGACCGGGCTTGGTGGCTCTGGTGAATGGACTATCGGTCCTGCTACCGGTGGTTCCGGCTCTGATGGCTCCGGTGGTCCCGACCCTGCGACTGACCACACCCCGACAACTGACAATGGCGTTCTGGGGAATGATCTGACTTCAGGAACCGGCGGAGATTACAACAGTAACCTCGGCTCAACATATTGGGTCACCTCACCGGTACTGGACTGTTTCGATTTTACCGGAGTAATGATGACGTATTATCATTGGCTCGGTGTCGAATCTCCATCGTATGATCATGCCTATTTCCAGGTATACGATGGCAGTAACTGGGTTACTATATATGAGAACTCCGGTACAGTCAATGAATCCTCGTGGATTGAAGAGGTATACGACTTGTCTGCGTATGCCGATGGAAATCCGAGTTTCCAGATACGCTTTGGAATCGGTCCTACCGATGGTTCGATACAATACTGTGGTTGGAACATTGATGACATCACTATCAAGGGATATAACCAGAGTAGCGGTGGTACTGCTATTGTTTCATTTATGCAATCCTCACTGAACGACAGTCTTATCAGTGATGACAGCAGTGTTGTCAACTTACGAGTCTATAACACCGGTGACGGTAACCTTCGGATTCGTTTCTCTCCGACGGTTTCATGGATTAGCTGCCCGGATACCCTACACAATATCCCGCCAAACGACAGCATGGATATTCCTGTTACGATTAACACGACCGGCTTAACTCCCGGTGATTATTCCGGTGCAGTGCATTTCACATGTAATGATTACTCACAACAAAGTGGTGATATACCTGTCAACCTCTATGTATATGCTCCCGGTTTATCATTTACTCCAACAGCACTGGTTGACAGTTTAATCGGTGGTGATAATGATACAACGAATATCCGTATATATAATAATGGGTATGGGTTACTCCATATAACATTTTCCTCCCCTGATAGCTGGATAGTTTGTTCCGGGGATGAGAATGTCGTCAACCCCTTTGACAGCCTTGATTTTGAAGTGATTTGCAATACGACCGGTTTGGCACCGGGTGACCACACAGGAACATTGCATTACACCAGTGACGATCCTGATAACCTGTCCGGTGATATTCCGTTTTCCCTGTATATCTACATGCCGGCATGTGATATTCCTCAAAGTCAGATTGAAACAACCGTAGCTCCTGAAGAACAAACAACCGAACTATTAACCATATATAACTATGGTCCGGGAAGGCTCACGTATAATATTGCCTGTCAATCGTTTGATACGAAAAAACAATCTACCAGCCCGGTACTACCGGCATCCCAGGCAGAGCCACTCGGGTATAGAACAGCCGGTGATGGGAAATCTGATGAGCTTGTACCGTTTTATCCGCCGGTTGACAAAAACAGTGGTGGTCCCGATGTGTACGGATATTCCTGGATTGATTCCGATGAACCCGGCGGACCGGTATTCAACTGGGTAGATATCTCCACGCTTGGCACCGCAGTGACACTTTCCGATGATGATGCCAGTGGCGCCATCACAATCGGGTTCCCGTTCCCCTTCTATGACAGCACATATAATGAGTTGTATATCAGTTCTAACGGATTTGTTACCTTCGGCACCGGTTCAACTGCTCGTACCAATACCGCTATTCCAACCAGTACGGTTCCGAATGCCCAGCTCGCTCTTTGGTGGGACGACCTTGATCCCAGTGATGGCGGGAATATTTACTATTACTACGATGCTGCCGGAGGACGGTTTATAGTCAGCTATGTAGGCGTTCCTAATTATCAATATCCCGATGGCACCGGTTCGCTCAGTTTCCAGGTAATACTGTACCCGAACGGCAAGATTACCATGCAGTATGCTACCATGGACCCCGGTAGTGATGCCGAAGGACTTTCCGGGGCAACAATCGGAATAGAAAACCCGACCGGAGACGATGGATTACAGGTTGTCTATAATGCGGCGTACATGCACAATAATCTTGCTATTGATTTCACTGCGGTAAAATGGCTGTGGACTGAACCGGGTGGCGGAACGGTAGAGCCATATAGTTCGGCAACAGTTGATGTCCATTTCAGTGCTGCCGACCTGGGTAACGGAGACTATACCGGAGAGTTAAACATCACGACAAACGATCCCGGTAATCTGAATATCGTTGTCCCGGTTACAATGCATGTACAGAGCTTCACTTGTGGTGATATCAATAATAATGGAAACGGTCCCGATGTAGAAGACTTGACTTATCTTGTCAACTATTTATTCCAACAGGGTCCTCCCCCGCCTGTTCTGGCGGCGGCTGATGTTGACGGTATCGGCGGTAATAATATTGATGTTGCCGACCTGACCTATTTCGTAAACTACCTCTTCCAAAGTGGTCCGCCCCCTGTCTGTCATTAAAACAATATCATCTTCATAAAATAACCCTCTCTGTTTCCAGAGAGGGTTATTTCTTATTTTCTTAATATAAAAATACTAAACAAACCTTGACACCTTATTGCATTTTTTTATTTTATAAAAGCACACGGAGATATTGGGTATATGAAAAACGATTAATACATTCAAATATTACAAAAGTATGGAATAATCCCATGAAGAAGATGAGTATTGTTATACTAATTATTTTATATACAAGCATTCCTGTGATGGCTGACTCAAACGATTGTAATAAAAAAACACGTGATATCGAATGGTTTGCACCAAAGACACCAATGCATCAGCCAGCCAGTAAAGATGTAAATGACCAATGCGTTTTGATTCAACATACCGACTTGGATACTTTGTACGGTTTTTCTTCCGGATGGGCACAAGGAGACCAGGTAGTTTCATATTTCGATCCTACTGCCTGCGGCACTCCAGTCTATCCGTTTGAGGTTACCTCGGTTGAGTTTTCTCTACTTGCTCCCAACAGTACCTATCACTGGCCTCTTGTGCTTGATATTGTTGTATATGACCGACAAACGGTCCAGGATTCTTGTTTTGCTCCGGCTAACGAGTTGTGTCGCATTTCCGTTGTGTGCGATTCTGCAACATTTGCTTTTCCTAATACTGGTACGGTTGCATTTACCAGTCCGTGTTGTATTGACCAACCGTTTTTCCTTGGTGTTGAATACACTGACCCCGGTCCGGGACCGTATCCCTCGGTTGTTTTTGATGTTAATCAAACCCCGGACACCTGCGATATATTTTACCTCACTTGTGACAGTATCTGGTATAGCTCATATGCCTACTGGGGGAGTAACAACCCCGGTTACCCGTTTTTCTGGGTACATGGAGAAACGCAGTCTCTCAGTTGCTGTAATGATACCGACAATGACTTGATTTGTGATGATTTTGATAATTGTCCGGGTATTGCAAATGCTGACCAATCAGATACGGATAATGATGGCATAGGTGATTTGTGCGATAACTGCCCAGACAACTTTAATCCAGGTCAGGAAGATACCGATGGTGATACCTTTGCCGATGCGTGCGATAATTGTCCCACCATAGCCAATGCTTCACAAACCGACACAGACAATGATGGTATCGGTGATGCATGTGATATGTGCCCATTGGATTCACTGAACGATATTGATGGTGATGGATATTGTGCCGATGTGGACAATTGCCCTACAATCAGTAACCCCTTACAAGAAGATACAGACTTTGATGGCATTGGTGATTCCTGTGAAGTGGTGACTTCATGTATAGGTATGCGTGGGAATGTTGATGGTCTCTTGAATGATGAAGTCAATGTTGCCGATTTGACATATTTAGTGGCATTTTTATTTACCGGCGGTCCTCCCCCGCCTTCTTTTGAAGAGGCCGATGTCGATGCTGATGGAGATGTGATAATCACGGATCTCACGTACCTTGTAGCATACCTGTTTAGTGGTGGACCGGAACCGGCACCTTGCCCGTAAGGAACAGCAAAATCTTGTAAAAAAACATATCACGATTTATATTAAAGTACACAGTTCAGCTCATAGACGAATATTTACTGTTTAAGCTCCTCACTATACAGACAGATAAATATACGTATTAGTGAAGGAGTTTATACGTTGTTAAAAAATGTTCTTGCGGCGGTAATCCTATCTCTTCTCACTTTATCTTCTGTAACCGTAAATGCCCAGGTTCCTATCGAATTTAACCCGTTCTGGGGTTCAGCAGAGTGGAATTGGAATACAACCGGTATGATATGGCGTGATGCCAACAACGATGGGTTTGTCGATGTCTTTTTCTCCAATGGCAATGATATTACTCAATCCAGCAATACCGTGTATCTTTCTATTTCAGGAGAACTCCCGGCAGTAGCCACCTGGCAATCCTATAATCAAGACTATTCAGGACACTGCGCCGTTGGGGATCTTGATGACAACGGTTATCCTGATTTTATCGTGGCTAATTACCTTGGTTCAGGCGGATTCAGCACTCCCGCATATAGTACTATGTACTTAAATAATACCGGCTTACCACATGCAACTCCTGATTGGTTTAACGTCAGCAGATTTTATTCGTTTTCCTGTGCTCTTGGTGATGTTGATAATGATGGTGACCTGGACATGATTTTTGCCACCGGTGAAGGTTATGGCAATATCGCTGAATATGACAGAATCTATTATAATGAAGATGGACATATACAGTCAATTCCCGGATGGCAAACAACAGTTCCCACGGAATCTATGGATGTCACTGTTGGTGATTTAGACAACGATGGCGATCTTGAGCTTATCTTTTGTTATGATAATGGAGTGGGAATCCATTACAACTACTCAGATTCAATTGAAACAATCCCTTCGTGGTATGCTAACCAGTTAGAGCCGGCAAATACGGTTATCACCGGTGATGTGAACAATGACGGTTGGCTGGATATTATTGTTGCTTTTAATGACCAGTCAGGTGGTAGCGGGAAGTATCGTGTCTATTATAATAACGGTGCTGGCAATATAAACCCAGAACCGGGCTGGGAGTCATCGACCGGTGGATATGGTTCCGCTGTTTGTCTCTATGATTTTGATAATGACGGTGATGATGATCTGGCTGCCGGTAGATGGTGGGACAAGCCGCGCATATATGAGAATATAGCAGGTTCCTTTACCCCCACACCAGTCTGGCAGGCTGACTTTGCCACCGTTGTCGAAGAAATAGCTTTTATTGATATTGATGGTGACGGTTCTGAAATCAGGGCAGATACCATTTCTCCTTCCGGAATGAAAAAGCTATTTTATACGACCAAACATCCCCTCCAATCAATCGATTCTGTATTTTCTGATGGAATAAAGCTAAGCAACAATGATTACTGTTTTGATTTGGTTTCCGGGTGGGTTTCTTTGGCATCGACACCGGTGAGTGAGTTAATCATTTATTATCGTTACTCATTCAAATGTGATATGACTGTTGCCAATTGGGATACCAGCAGTTTTGCGTATGCTAATACCACCCCGCCGGCTATTGATTTTGATGCTGATGTCACATTTGGGTGGGCACCTTTGACAGTGACTTTCCATGATTTCACACCTGCTACAAATCAATTATGGCGGTTTGGTGATGGCGCGATCGGTACAGGGACCAATCCTATCCATACTTATACTACTGGTGGTGCCTATGACGTGTACCTTGAGAGCATCAAATCTGATGGCTGGCACAATCGTACTCAATATAAGATGATTAAAGTACTAAGCGACACACTTGTATTTGATACCATTGTAGCAATGACATACGACACGGTAAAGATACCTGTCTATTTGCGAAACTCTCAACCATTGTCACACATTGTGCTCCCGATTGGGTTCAATGGTCCTGCTGAGCTATCGTATGCCGGGTTCGATACAGACTCCTGTCGCACTGACTATTTTGACCTTGTTGAGCGTACTCATAGTGATGCTATGGGGAAACGTATCATTCTTCAGTTTACCCTACGCTCAGTGTATAGTAATAATATGCCATTACCTGCAGGGTACGGAAGAATTATAAACCTGTACTTTACAACTGCCAATGCAGGGATAACTCCAATTGATACCACATCATTTGCATCACTCTCTCTTAATCTCGATGCCGAATATCTTGACTATGTCCCTCGTGTTCAACCAGCAGCTGTTATCGTTCGTCCCTGTGGTGA
>JAJRZL010000192.1 GCA_024275255.1 Candidatus Zixiibacteriota bacterium
CACCGGAACCAGAGCATCTGCCCGGTTCCTGATGTATCGGATGCCGAAACATATTCAAAGCCTGAGACAAGGGTTCCTGCAGTATCAAAACCACCATGAGAAAGGTTGAATGTTACAAGATCCGGGCGGTCAGCTATCAACTGGAACTGAAAACCGGCTATGGTGTCATAATAGTTGTCAATATAGATATTGATGTATGTTTCTGTCTCTCCGGGGGATAACGTGGTATCTGGAACAGTAAAGATAATCTCCGGTGTTTGTGATGAAGCCCGAATATTTGGGGGACAGAAAATTAAACCAACGGCAAAAACAGAGAACAATACTACCCGTAATACATTATGGTTTCTCTTCATTTTATATTCCTTTTTTCAAATCAAAGTCAGCCAGTTAACGAAGAGAACGTATTGAAACTCCAAAACTTATGATGAGTACTTCATTTATATTTACAATATACTCAATTTATAAAAAAAACAATAAAAACAAGCCATTTTTTTATTTTACTGATAAACATAAACATTGTTCACGATATTGGATGATAAAATTTATCTCATTAAATCTAAAGAATTTGTGAGTTGGTAAATGGTAAGTTGTTGATATATAAGAAGTGAGAGGCTGTAAAAGCGGTTTCTTTGATTATATGTTAAGATATTCTGTTGACAAAGGATTTGTGGCTGTGTTTATTTGCCCCCATGTTGTACGGCAATAAGTTATTAAACAACTGAGGGGATACGAAACGTCTATAAGTTTAGAACGTGTCGTGCAAAAAGATTTTTTGAACGTTGATTTGTTTGGTTGTTGAAAAAAGGTTATTTGAATAGATGAGGATACCTGTAATGAAGATAGTATCTATCTTGACAATGATGTTTTTATTGTTGGTTACCAGTGCTGTTGTAATGGCACAGGATGATGAGGGAAGAGACATTTTTGAAATTACTGTTTTCGGTGGTTTGGGGATACCCACTGGTGGGTTGACTGACTGGCAAACCGGTAGTGAACTGGGATTACCCGAAGATAGAGCTGCTGAAACAGGAGTGACCACAGGACTTGAGATTGGCTATTTCCTCACTCCCAAGCTGATTGTCGGTCTTAATTTTGTTTACACGCAATTTTCTATTGATGAAAACCTGGATTCCCCCGGGCATTATCATCGCTTGTTTAACCCCAATTTTTATGGGAAGTATTATTTTGAAGGGGAATCCAATTTTGTCCCATATATCAAAGGGCATATTGGAATTGAAAACCCGAAATTCAGTTCAAAAGTATATAATCCGGCTGGTAATAGATATCGTGAAATTTCCTATGATCCGGCACTTGGGATGGGCTTTGGCGCTGGTTTATTCTACTACACTGCCGACTATAGCGGAATTTATCTCGAAGCAAATTATCATTTTGCAATGACTGATAATGTTTCTGCAACCTACCTTGGTAGAACTTATGATTTCAATAAGAATGTTGGCTCTTTTAATATTTATTTTGGTGTACGTTTACTCATAGGTTCCGGGGAATAGAAGTCAGTCTGCTCTCAGGTAAAACCCGCCGGAACATGGCGGGTTTTTTATATACTTATACGATTCAAAATCTGTATTATGATACGGTATGCAGAAAGTAAAGCTCCTCATAGTTGATGATGAACAGGCACAACGCGACCTGCTGAAAGGTTACCTTGAGAAACAGGGATATGATGTTGTTACTGCCAGTAGTGGGGAAGAAGCCCTTGCCGGGTATCATCAGGTTTTCTCGCCGGTGGCGATTGTTGATATGAAAATGCCAGGGATGAGCGGTATCGAATTGTTGCAAAAACTCCGCGAAATAAATCCCTTTATCCAGGTTATTGTACTCACTGCCTATGGGACCATTGAGACGGCGGTGACAGCAATGAAAGCCGGGGCGTATGATTATCTTATCAAACCGGTGGAAGATTTGGATGAGTTGTTAATAAAACTGCAGAAAGCCACCGAACAAAACCGCCTTGTAGTAGATAATCGTATCATGCAGGAACGGCTCGACGAGGTGTTCCCGGAAACTGAAATAGTCGGGGAATCGGAGCCGATGCAGCGTGTCAAAGAACTTATTACATTGGTTGCTCCGCGTGATGCAACAGTACTGGTAACAGGGCCATCGGGTACGGGGAAAGAACTGGTTGTTCGAGCTATTCATTCACTATCGAAAAGAGCGGAAAAAAGATTGGTCGCTATCAATTGTGCCGCTTTCCCCGAAAATTTACTGGAATCGGAGCTGTTCGGTTTTGAAAAAGGAGCGTTCACGGGAGCGGATAAAGCCAAACAGGGCAGATTCGAACTGGCGAATGGCGGGACGTTGTTCCTTGATGAAATCGGTGAAATGCCCCTTTCAATGCAGGTAAAACTGCTGCGGGTTTTAGAAGAACGGAAGATTGAGCGGTTGGGTTCGGTAAAAGAAATTCCACTTGATATTCGTATAATCGCCGCCACTAATCGTGATTTGAAAAAGATGGTGAGCGAAGGAACCTTTCGCGAGGACCTCTATTACCGTTTGAATGTTGTCACGATAGATATTCCTCCGCTTAAAGACAGACCCGGCGATATTTTATTGTTGGCACAACGGTTTATAGAAAAGTTTCGACATAAAACCGGCAGGGATATTCAAAGTATCGACAGTGATGCGGCAAATATTCTGGTAAGTTACAACTGGCCCGGCAATGTCCGGGAACTGGAAAATATGATTGAAAGGGCAATGGTCCTCAGCCGCTCAAACTGTATTACGAAAGACGATTTAAGCGGTTTGACAAATGAATTTACGGTTGAGCACAACTCTGAAATACTCCCTTTGGAAGAAGTGGAAAAAAGGCATATTAAACATTGTCTGACCCAGCTTGACTGGAACCTGGGTAAAACAGCCGAAAAACTCGGTATTCATCGCAACACACTCAGGGCAAAAATACGCGAATATAACCTTTCCCCGGAAGACCAATAAATACACTAAAATTGTGCGTTATTATTCGACGATGCACAATAAATGTGCGCGTAGCTAATATATTCTTTAGCTTTATTATGCTATCTTATTGATATACACCGCCATATGATTATGGCATGCTTTTTGATATATAATTAGCTGGAAAAGAAATATAAAGGTACGCAAAGGAGATTGCAATGAAGAAGTTTCTGGTTACGAGTATTCTTTTACTGGGTATGCTGATTGTTGTTGGCGGATGTGATGATAACAACGAAACATTGGATCCTGTACCTGAACCTCCTCAGGGAGTTTATACCGTAACCGGTGACAGTGAAGTATATATTTGGTGGGCTGGACCGTATGATAATGATATAGCGGAATTTATCATCTACCGAAACGACCAGGGTCCCGATGCTCCATACGTGGAAATTGCCACCCGTGTTGCCGAACCGAACCCAAATCTTGATTTAATATTCTATTCCGATACGGACCGGACTGTTCAAAACGGCACAACCTACTGGTATGCGGTGGCATCGGTTGATAATGCGGGCCAGATATCGGAGCTTTCCGCGGAAAACGTTTTTGATACGCCCCGTCCTGAAGGAGTAGTGTCGTTATTTGATGTTGCGGAAAATCCACAGGTATCCGGTTTCAGTTTTGCCGGTAAAGTTCCAGTATCAGCAACGACATCGGCAAGTGATGTGTATGTTGATAGATTCGAAGATGTTTTTTACCTTAATGCCGGCTACCTCATTTTTCCCGATACGTTGGCATTTCGCGGCTATATTCAGGATGTTGGTTATACGGAAAACTTTGATGATATCGGGTGGTCACCACAAAACGGATGGTCACAGCTTAATTTCGTCGAGATTATTCAAGGACATACCTATACCATTTTAACTGAAGATAATCACTATGCAAAAATGTGGGTAACCGGAATAAACACAAGTTCCGGCAGGGTTGATTTCAGGTGGGCATACCAGGAGGATGAAGGCAATCCCGAACTGGTGGCTCCGAACCAACCGAGCGAACCACGACAAAAGATAAGTAAGGCGAAAGCTTTGCAATAAACAGAAAGTGAGGTAACTCATGGTACGCCGAGTGATACAACTGATGCTTATGTCGTTGCTCATCGTGGCAATAAGTGTCCCGGCAGCGTTAAGCGATAATATGACCAGGGATTACAACAGGGGTGACGATGATGAATATGGTTATATGGGGCATACCAGGGCGGATCGTTACCTCGATGTGGAGATCTGGACTGACCACAGTGATGGCGAGTATTACGATGGTGATAATATTGTCATCTATTTTCGCGTCAACAGTGATGCCTTTGTCGCCATTTACTCAATTGACACGAAGGGAAGAGTCGATATGATTTTTCCCGCATCTCCCGGTGATAATAATTTCGTGAAGGGTGGGGTTACCTATCGTTTACCGGACGACCGGGATGATTACGACCTTGTTATTACAGGACCTGAGGGAGTGGAAAACCTGCAAATTCTTGCATCGCGTGAGCCGTTTCCCATTCCTGACTGGTATCCGGTTTCAGGGCTTATTTGTGACTGGGATGACCGGTACGATTTTATGGATTATCTGAACGACAGGTATTTTGTTCGGTACAACGGTCAGCGTTTTGCATACGACCGAACATCTATCTATGTCAACGAATGGGAAGACTACTACTTCCGACCGGTGTATTACCCGCCCAGCCATTACTGGACTGTCTGGGGCAATGTGTATATTGATTATCCTTTTGGTGCCAGTGTATATATTGATGGTGTGTACTGGGGGGTAACCCCGCTGTATATTCCTCGCATATATGTTGGTTGGAATACATTCACGATTTATGACCGATGGGGGTATTGCTGGGAGTCGGATATTCATATTTCCCGGTATTCGACCGTTATACTCGACAACACGATAGTGCGTACATCACCATCGGTACAGTCGAAGTATAAAGAAGTGCGTGTTGCCGGATACCGCAATCCCATAAATAATGGCTACCCGAATTATAAGCAGAAGAAAAAAGCAATTCTTTCTTCAAGCGTGGTAACGACAAAGAAAATATCGGTTTCTACTTCATCCGGGAAGAAAGTCACGGAGATTCTGGCGTCGGGTCCCAAAAAATATGCCCGCGGTACTGCCAAGATAGTAAAAACAAAGCGCGGCTGGGAAACGACAGATATTATTGCCAAGGGTAAGTCCTCGAGAAAATCAACTCGAAGTACATATGGCAAATCATCTGTCAGCAGTAACGCCAACTCATCAGTCTCATCGAAACGCGGGAAATATACTGCCGGTTCTTCAACCTGGGGTATCTCGGGCAGCAATGGCAAAAAGCCTCGTGCAAAGGCAACAGTGAGAACCGGGGAGAACAGCTCGTCTCATTCCTCGGGTAAAGTTACGAAAGGAAGCCGCAGTTCAAGCCGGAATAAGGGAACATCGGGATACTACCAGAAGAAATCCGGTTCCAGGTATCACAAGACTGAACGGAAAGCGACAATTAAATCTTCACGAGCAAAAGGTGATAGTAAATCGAAAGCAAGGGGAAGCAGCTATAAAGCTAAAAGCTCAAAAGGCTCTTCTTCAGCAAGAAGTAAGGGATATAAATCGTCATCCGGTTCTCGCGGAAAATCAGGCGGTTCATCATACAGACCATCTTCCGGGAGCAAATCTGCCGGCGGTAGATC